>JASHRZ010000693.1 GCA_030037055.1 Alphaproteobacteria bacterium | reverse complement strand
GTCTCCGGCGGGCTGCGGACATAGATTGGGCCGAAAGCGCTGTCCTGGCGCAGCTGCAGCTTGCCGGCGCGCGCCAGCTCCAGGGTCGCGGCGAAAGTGGCAGCGACGGCCGAGCGGCCGATCAGGCCGCCGCGCAGGCCCGGCGGCAGGAAGCTCAGCAGGCTGCGCCAGTCAGGCACGCGGCCGAGGATGCGCTGGAGGCGGTGCAGCGCATCGTCCATGGAATAGAGCTCGGGCGCCTCGATATGCAGCACCTGCGCCTCCTTGCGCTGGCGCTGATCGCCATAGGCGCGCAGGAGCTCGTAGAGCGACAGCTCGTAAACCGGCTTCAGCACCCGCGGCAGGCCTTCGGGCGCACCGCGCGCGAAGACGTCGCGGCCGAGAAGCGGGCGCGCCATCAGCCGCGCGCCTGCCTGCTGCATCGTCTCCAGGCGCTGCAGCTGATGCGTGAGCGCCGCGGCAAGTTCGGCGCCGCTGGGCTGGTCCGGCGGCGTCGGTTCCGGCAGCAGCAGGCGCGACTTGAGATAGGCGAGCCACGCGGCCATGACGAGGTAGTCGGCGGCGATCTCCAGGCGCAGGCGCCGCGCCGCGCCGATGAAGGCAAGATACTGGTCGGCGAGCCGGGTGATCGAGATCTTGGTGAGGTCGACCTTCTGCTCGCGCGCCAGCATGAGCAGCATGTCGATCGGTCCCTCGAAACCCTCGAGATCGACCACCAGCTCGACCGCGGAGGCGGGCGGCTTCGCCAGTTCCCAGGGCTCGGCGTCGGTCATCCGGCCCCCGTCAGCCAGCTGATTCCGTAGAGCACGTAGCGTGCCGAGAAGCTGACGACGTAGCGCACGACGTCGAGATTGACGCCGAGGCGCTCGCCCAGCATCGGCAGCAGAATGAGCAGGGCGATGAGGATAAAGATGCCGTAGCGCTCGAGCCGCGCCAGCGGAAACGCCAGCGCGTCCGGCAACAGCCCGACCGCCACTCTGCCGCCATCGAGCGGCGGCAGCGGGATCAGGTTGAAGACAGCGAGAATGACGTTGGTGAAGACCGAGACGACAAGATTGTCCCTCACCCAATCCTGCGCGATCGCAGGGACTCGGGGCACCACATAAAGCAGCAGCGCCGAGACGATCGCGAGCAGAATGTTGCCGCCGGGACCGGCAAGCGCGACCCAGACCATGTCACGGCGGGGATGGCGCAGCGCGCCGAAATTGACCGGCACCGGCTTGGCGAAGCCGAAGACGAAGCGCCCGCCCGAGATCAGCAGCAGCAAGATGGGCAGCAAGATGGTGCCGTAGAGATCGATGTGCCGCAGCGGGTTGAAGGTGACGCGTCCCATGCGAAAGGCGGTATCATCGCCAAGCTTGTGCGCGACGAAGCCGTGCGACGCCTCGTGGAAGGTGATGGCGAAGATCGCGGGAAGCGCGAAGATCGAGATCTGCTGGAGCAGTTCGTCGAGCTGCCCTTGCATCAGGCATCTCCCGCGGTGAGCGTCCGCAAGCGCGCCTCGAGGGCCGCCCGGTCGATCGGCTCAGCCGCGCGACGCCGCGCCTGGGCGCGGTCGAGTCGCGCGCGCGCCTTGGGGCTCAGCGCACCCACCGCGCCCGCCACCTCGGCCATCTCGGCTCTATCGCCATTGCAATGCAGCACCACATCGCATCCCGCCTCGAGCGCGCCGGCCGCACGGGCGGCGAGGCCGCCGCCGAGCGCGCGCATCGAAAGATCATCGGTCAGCAGCAGCCCGTCGAAGCCGATGCTTGTGCGAATCGCCTCATCGATCACCCGCCGCGACAAGGTGGCGGGGCGCTCGGCGTCGAAGGCGGTGTAGACGATATGGGCGGTCATCGCCAGAGGCATGTCGGTGAGCGCGCGGAACGGCGCGAAATCGCTCGCCGCGAGAACCGCGCGTGGCGCCGTCACGCGCGCCAAGGCATGGTGCGTGTCGACCGTGGCGCGGCCGTGGCCGGGGATGTGCTTCAGGACCGGCAGCACGCCGCCCGCCAGCAGCCCTTCGCAGGCGGCGCGGCCGAGCTCCGTCACCGCCGCGGCGCTGTCGCCATAGGCGCGGTCGCCGATAACCGGGTCGGCGCTGGCGACGGGAATGTCGAGCACCGGCAAGCAATCGACAGTGATGCCGAGCCGGGCGAGATCGTCGGCGATGAGCCGCGCGCTGAGCCGCACCGCCTCGCGCGCTCGCCCGCCGCCGAGCGCGGCCAACGCTGCCGCCGCCGGATAGGCGGGCCAATGCGGCGGTCTGAGCCGCGCGACGCGGCCGCCTTCCTGGTCGATCAGCACCGGCGCTTCGGCGCGCCCCACCGCGGAGTGCAGCGCCGCGACCAGCGCCCGCACTTGATCCGGCGTCTCGCAATTGCGCTGGAACAGGATGAATCCCAAAGGATTCACGATGCGGAAGAAATCCCGCTCGCTGTCGTCCAGGAGCGTTCCGGCGCAACCGAAAATGACCGCCGACGGTTCAGGGTCTGACAAGAATGCAACCCACGCCGCGCCGCTTGAGCTCGCCGCATTCCCGCTTGGCTTTGGCGGCATCGGCGATCGGGCCGGCCTGGATGCGGTAGAAGATGCCGCGCTCGCCGAGATCGACGCGCTGCGCCTCGAATCCCAGCGGCCCCAGCACGTCGCCATGGGCCCGCTTGAGGCGCTCCCATTCGTGCTTCGCCGCTTCCGGCGAGCGCACCGCGCCGATCTGCAGCCGATAGCCTTTGCTCTCCGCCGCCGGTGCCGGCGGCGGAGGCGGCGGGGCGGCGGCGGC
>JASHRZ010000692.1 GCA_030037055.1 Alphaproteobacteria bacterium | reverse complement strand
ATGCCGCCGGGGTTGACCGTCTTGATGCCGAGCGAAGCGGTCGCGTTCAGCATCCATGCGACATAGTCGTTGATCCGTTCCTGCTCGGCGCCGGACGCGATGAGGCGCAGCAACAGCTCGTCGTTGCCGAGCATGAGATAGGCGCCCTTGTCGATGATCGGCAGGTCGGCCATTTCGAGATGAGCCGAGCGCGCATTCGACGGCACCATGGCGGGCTCGAAGGCGGCCGTGTAGCCGAGCGTGGCATAGCGATAGCCGGTGACGAAGCAGGACGGGGTCGCGACGCCGCCGCCCGAGCGCGTCGCCGCCCCGCGCGCGACCGGCGCTGAGCGATGCTCCTCGGTCATCAGCAGGCGCGCGAGGTTGACCTTGCCGCCGGCGATATGGCTGTGGATGTCGATCGCGCCGGGCATGGCCACGAGCCCGCCCAGGTCATAGCTGCAACCAACGCCGCCGGCAGGCGCCGCGATCATGACGCCATCCTCGAAAAAGAGATCTCGCTTCTCGCCCCGAACGCCGTTGGCGGGATCGAACACCCGCGCGCCCGCCAGCCGCGTGATCATGGCGCCGCCGGGAGATGCGCGAGGATCGCCGCCGCCGCGGCGGCAACGCTCGGCAGGCCGCTTTGCCGCGCCGGAGTCAACGGCAAGGCTACCACCGTGTCGGCGCGCATGACCGCGCCGCCATGGTCGAGTCCGGGAATGCCGACCCTGATCTCGACCTCGGCCCGGGCCGCGGGCGCGTCTGCGGCCAGCAGCGCCACCGTCGGCACGCCGCATTCGGGCACGGGCGCAGCAGTCAGCGCCGCGACCCATAGCAGCGCATCGGCCTCGCCCGCGGCGAGCAGCCTCTCGGCATGGTTGCGCCAGGGATCGTGCCGCGGCACGCCTTCGGCAAAGGAGAGCCGCCCCGGCCAGCCCGCTTGCCAAAGCATCACCTGCGCCGCGCCTTGCGCATTGTCCTCGCCGCCGAGCGGCAGGCCGACGCAGCGCGTCCGGCGGGTGAGCCGGCGCATCAGCCGCAGCAGGATCGCCAGCGCCGCCGCGCGCGAAGCCGGCGGGAATGCGGCGATGTCCCAGACGATGGCGCCGTAGCGCGCTGCGGCGAGGCGTTCGGCCAGCGCGCCAAGCGCCGCAAGCGGCAGCGAAGCCGAGGCGCCAAGCCTCCGCCCCTCGCCGAGCGCGGCGAGCGCGCTCAGCGCATCGAGCAGCGAGTCCTCGCTCACCAATAAGCGCTCGCTCACAGCGGCGTCGCCCGGAGCCGCCGCTTCCGGGCCAAGGAACGCGACATAGGGCGGTGCCCGTCGGTAAAGCGCGCCGCGATTGCGCAGCAGCCGCTCGAAGAAGCGCGGCTGGCGCGGCGTTGGATCGCTGCCGATCAGCAGCACGACATCGGCGCGGTTGGCGATCTCGGCGAAGGTAGCGGTAAGCGCGCCCGCGCGCTGCAGCAGCGCCAAGTTGGACTGTTGCGCCGCCGACTGCCAACGATCGATGACCGCGCCGAGGCGATCGGCAAGACCGACGAGCCCGCGCATCCCCGCGACATCGGCAGCAAGCCCGGTGACGAGCGGCAGGCGCGCCGCGCCCAGCAACCTCGCCGCCGCCGCCGCCGCCTCGCCAAGCGAGGCCGTGCGTCCGCCGACGCGGTGCTCGACAATCGCCGGCCGCCGCGCGAAGCCGGCCGCGCCCTTGACGCAGCCGCGCGCATCGACGCGGCCCTGCTCGAGGATGAGATCGTCGCAGACGAGGCCGCAGAACGGACAGGCGATGGCGCGCCGCGGCACGGGCGCTACCGCGCGTGCGCGGGCTTGTCGTACTTGATGTAGGCGAAGCGCTGGTCGTCGGCCGGCGTGCCTTCGAGCGCGCTCTCGGGCCCGGGCCGCCACTGCACCATGTCCTCGATCTTGCGCGCCAGCTCGAAATCCTTGTCGGTCACGCCCTTGACGGCGTGGTTCATGAGCCGCACCTCGACCCAGGCGTAGGAGGCGGTGATGTCGGGATGGTGCCAGGCGGCCTCGGCGAGGTGGCCGACGGCGTTGATCACCATCAGCGTGCCCTTCCAGCTGTTGGTACGATATTTGCGCCGGATCCAGCCGTCCTCGTAGTACCAGTGCGGCAACTCCTTGGCGAGGCGTGCCTTGATCTCGTCCTCGCCGTAGGTGCGGTCGCGTGCGCGTTCGGTCATCGCGGAACCTCCCTCTCTATCGCCGCAGCGTACCGTGCTTGTGCCGCGCGGCGTGCGTCGCTTTTGTTTCATCGAAGGTTTTAGTCTATCGTAACCCGAAGGCTGCGCAAACAGCGCCGCCTCGGGAGGGTCGGGCATGCCGGACATGTCGGGTGCGCAGCGCATCGCGGCGGTCGAGATCTTCGCCCCCGCGCGGCTGCATTTCGGCTTCCTCGATCTTGACGGCGGTCTCGGTCGCCGCTTCGGCAGCCTCGGTCTCGCCATCGACGGTTTCGGCACGCGGCTGCGCCTCACGCGCGCCGCTCGGCCCGCGGCGAGCGGCTCCGGCGCGGCGCGCGCGCTCGACTGCATCGCACGCACCGCCAAGGCCTTCAACCTGTCGCCGAACGTGTCGCTCGCGGTGACGGAGATCAGCCCGGAACATGCCGGTCTTGGCTCCGGCACGCAGCTCGGTCTCGCCGTTGCCGTCGCGCTGACCCGCCTCGAAGGCGCGAGCATCGCCATGGGCGAGCTCGCCGCGGTGGTCGGCCGCGGTGCGCGCTCGGGGATCGGCATCGGCATCTTCGAGCAAGGCGGTTTCATCGTCGATGGCGGCCGCCGTCCCGAAGCAGGCGCCGCTCCCGTCATCGCGCGCCTGCCGTTTCCGCGCGACTGGCGGCTCGTGCTGGTTCTCGACCCGACCCGCCAGGGGCTCTATGGCAGCGGCGAGGCCAGCGCGTTTGCGGCGCTGCCGCCCTTCGCGCCCGCGCTCGCGGGCAGGCTCTGCCGCCAGGTCCTGCTGCGCCTGCTGCCCGGCCTCGCCGAGCATGACTTCACCGCCGTCTCACAGGCGCTCGGCGCGATCCAGAGCGAGCTCGGCGACTACTTCAGCACCGCGCAGCACGGCCGCTTCAGTAGCCCAGCGGTCGCCGCCGCGCTCGGCTGGGCCGCGGCGCAGGGCATTGCCGGCATCGGCCAGAGCTCATGGGGACCGACCGGGTTCGCCCTCGTCGAGTCCCACGCGCGCGCCCAGGCGCTCGCTGCGGCGCTGGGCGAGAGGTTCGCTCGCGCCGGCGCGCTCGAACTGCATATTGTCGCGGGATTGAACCGCGGCGCAGAGATCTCGGTCACGCCGGCCTAGGGAGAGCGAGCCATGAGCAAGCCGCGCATCCTGCATTTCCTTACCCCGCTGGCCAATGTCAGCCCCTTCGACGTGAACATGGCCGTCGACGCCGGCTTCGTCATCCAGAGCTACACCGGCGTCGCGATCAAGGACATCGCCGGCTTGACGCAAGACGCGATGTTTTCCCGCCCACCGGGCGATGCGGCCAAGACCTGCCTTTTCATCGGCGGCCGCGACGCGCTACTCGCGCTCGACATGCTGGCCGCCGCGAAGGCGGCGATGTTCCCGCCCTTTGAGATCTCGCTTTTTGCCGATCCCTCCGGCGCCTTCACCACCGCGGGCGCCATGATCGCCTGCGTAGAGCGGCGCCTCAAGGCGCGGCAGGCGACGCTCGCCGGCAGCAAGGTGGCGGTGTTCGGCGCCAAGGGCGTCGTCGGCGGCGTTGTCGGCGTCATTGCCGCCGAAGCCGGCGCCGAGGTGACGCTGGTCGCGCACGATCAAAGCGGCGTCGTGGCGACCAAAGCGGCCGAGTTCTCGCGGCGCTTCGCCCGGCCCTTCGCTACGGCGGACGGCAGCACGGAAGCTGGGCGACGCGCGGTCCTGGCGACCGCGGACATCGTGCTCGCCGCGGGTCGCGCTGGAGTCCAGGTGCTGTCGCAAAGCGACCTCGCGGCGGCGCGCCGCCTCAGCGTCGCGGCCGACATCAA
>JASHRZ010000691.1 GCA_030037055.1 Alphaproteobacteria bacterium | reverse complement strand
GATGCACCACGGAGGCACGGAGAGCACGGAGAACAAGAGTTGCCGCGCGAAGCGCGCCGATCCCTTCTTCCTCCGTGCTCTCCGTGCCTCCGTGGTTCATCTCAATTCCTCTGGCGGCTCGCCGGCTCGGTGCGGCTCCCGCGGTTGCTGCGCAACCGCTGTCGCCGCCGCCGACGAGCGCTGCGCGCTCGCGACGGCTATACAAGCTGCGCCTTGACGCCGGTCTCCTTGAGCTCGGTGCCGAAGCAGCGCTGGTAGTACTCGGCGACGGTGGCGCGCTCCACCTCGTCGCATTTGTTGAGGAAGGTGAGGCGGAACGCGAAGGCAAGGTCGTTGAAGATGCGCGCGTTCTCGGCCCAGGTGATGACCGTGCGCGGCGACATGACGGTGGATATGTCGCCGTTGACGAAGCCGGCGCGGGTGAGCTCGGCAAGCGCCACCATCGCATGGATGGCGCGGCGGCCTTCCTCGGTATCCCAGCTCGGCGCTTTCGCGAGCACGATCTCGACCTCGGCCTCGTGCGGCAGGTAGTTGAGCGTGGCAACAATGTTCCAGCGGTCCATCTGACCCTGGTTGATCTGCTGCGTGCCGTGATAGAGGCCAGTGGTATCGCCCAGCCCCACCGTGTTGGCGGTGGCAAAGAGGCGGAAGGCGGGGTGCGGCTGGATCACGCGATTTTGATCGAGCAAGGTGAGCTTGCCTTCGACCTCGAGCACCCGCTGGATGACGAACATCACGTCGGGCCGGCCGGCATCGTACTCGTCGAAGCACAAAGCGGTCGGATGCTGCAGCGCCCAGGGCAGCAGTCCCTCGCGGTATTCCGTCACCTGCCTGCCGTCGCGCAGCACGATCGCGTCCTTGCCAATGAGGTCGATGCGGCTGATATGGCTGTCGAGATTGACGCGGATGCAGGGCCAGTTGAGCCGCGCCGCCACCTGCTCGATATGCGTCGACTTGCCGGTGCCGTGATAGCCCTGAATGAGGACCCGGCGGTTGTAGGCGAAGCCGGCGAGGATGGCGAGCGTGGTGTCGTGATCGAAACGATATGCCTCATCGACGTTGGGAACGTGATCGTCGGGCCGCGAGAAGGCCGGCACCTGCATGTCGCTGTCGAGGCCGAAGGTCTGCCGCACGGAGACCGTGATGTCGGGCCGGTCCAAGGGTGTCTCTGCCGTGCTTTTGGTGCTTTGTAGCGAAGCCATCGGAGTATCGGTCTTTTCGTGAAGGGAAAGGCGAGGGTTCAGGGAATGCCGACGGAGTCAGCCGGAGCGAAAATAGCTGGTCTTGAGGGTAGAGTAGGCCTGATTGATCACCTTCAATCGCTCTTCGGCCGCCTTGTCGCCGCCATGCGCATCGGGGTGATGCAGCTTGACCAGTGCCTTATAGCGCGATTTGAGGCCGGCAAAGGTGAAAGGCGGAGCCAGGTCAAACACGACCAGCGCCTGCTCCTGCTCGGAGAGCGGCCGCCGCCTCGCCGCCGCCAGCCGCTCCTCCTCTTCCTCGAGTCCGAACAGGCCGAAATCGCGCAGCCGCGGATCGAAGCGCAGGCCCATTCGGCTGCCGAGCGGCCAGCTCGGGCGCTGCCATACAGTATCGTTCCGGATCTCGGCCTCGATCTCGGCAGCGCTCATGCCGGCATAATAATTCCACTGCGCGTTGTAGGCACGCACATGATCGAGACAGAACCAATAGAAATGGCGAAGCCGGTCGCGCGAGCGCGGCGCCCGATAGTCGCCGCCCGCAGTGCACCCGGGATGGTCGCACAGCCGAGTCGCCGCCGCCGCGGTCGGACCGACACTGGCTTCGATGCTGGCGCGTGGCATGGCTCTAAGTATGGGGGGTGCGCCAAGCCGTGACAAGCTGCCCGGACCCAGCTTTGCAGCGGTGCCTTGACAGGCCCGGTGCCGCCTCCCAGCTTTTCTCCGCATGCGCGTTGCCCAACGCATCCGGGACAAGCTAACCGCGGGACTGCAGCCGGTGCGGCTCGAGATCCGCGATGAGTCGCACCGCCATGCCGGCCATGCCGGCGCCCCTCCGGAGGGGGAAAGCCACTTTCACGTCGAGGTCGTTGCCTCCGCCTTCGCCGGCGAGAGCCGCGTGGCGCGCCAGCGGCGGGTCTATGCTTTGCTCGCCGAGGAGCTGGCGGGGCCGGTCCACGCGCTCGGCTTGACCACGCTGACCCCCGAAGAAGACGACAAAAACTGAGCGGCTATTCGGCGAAGGCCATGCTCCGGCCACCGACCTTCGGTTGCCGACTCATTCACTTTTCTCTAAATGATTGCAAATGTCGCAAATTCGGCATAAAGTATCTGCATGCGACGCGAAAGCACCCACCCCCACCCGTCCTCCGACGCCACCGAGCTTCTGCGTTCGGTGTCGACGCTGATCAACCGCAACGTCACCGTTGCCGGCCGCCGCACCAGCATGCGGCTCGAACCGGCAATGTGGGACGCGCTGCAACAGCTCTGCCGGCGCGAGGGCAAGACGCTCAACGAGCTCGTGACCGAGATCGACCGCCAGCGCTCGGAATCGAGCCTGACCGCAGCGATCCGCGTCTACCTCCTGCGCTACTTCTGCGCCGCCGCCACCGATGAGGGCCACCGCCTCGCCGGCCACGGCGCGCTGCCGCATCATTTCCCGGTATAGAACTCCGGCCAGTAGCGCCGCACCACCTCGCCGTCGCTGGCAAAGGCGTGGCAGCTGTCGACCAGCTTGGGCTTGCGCGTCGGACGCTCGGTCGGCTTGCGGGCGATGCGCTGCTCATATTCGCGCGCGCGATAGGGGAAAACCGTCTGGTAGGCCGTGGTCGCCAACGGACCCAGGAGGTCGACGAGATGGGTACAGCCTTCGGTGCCGCCCAAGAGATCGCGCACCTGCTTCTGAAAGCCGGGGTAGATCCGCAGCCCCTTGAGACGTTGGAAATTGGGGGTGACGGCGGGGCAAACGGGATAAGGGCTCGCCTCGGTCACCGCCTCGACCGCGTGGATGATGAGCCGGTCATCGACCGTGATGCGCAGCCACATGTCGTGTACCGGAGCGCCGGCCGGCAGTTCGCCGCGAAAATGATTGTCGAAGCCGTAGGTCTTGGTGTCGACGAGATGGGCTTCGATGTCCCAGAGCCCATCCTCGCGGCGAAAGCCCCGGCAATCGATGGTGCGGGTGTGGATATGCTCGCGCGGAGCGGCGGCGGAGAGCGGCATGGGGCGGCTTGACGTCGTTGCGGCGGGAAAGACCTATTTAGGCGCCGCCGCGCGCGGTTTCCAGCGAATTCTGCCCGCGCTCGAGCGCCGCGGCGAGGAAGCTCGCCAGCGTCGCCGGCGTCACGTCGCGGCAGACGAAGGCGTCGCCGATGTCGCGCGCGAGGATGAGGGTGACGCGGCCTTGCGCGACCTTCTTGTCCTTCTGCATGTGCGTCAGCAGCGTCTGCGCGGCGAGCGTGCCGCCGGCAATCCCGGCCGGCGAGGTCGGCAGGCCGATAGCGGCGAAGTGGCGGCGCAGGCGCGCCGCCGCCTCCGGCCGGCAGAAGCCGAGCCGCGCGGAGAGATCGAAGGCGAGCTGCATGCCGAGAGCCACCGCCTCGCCATGCAGCAGCTTCTCGCCGAAGCCGGTCGCCGCCTCGAGAGCATGGCCGAATGTATGGCCAAAGTTGAGCAGCGCGCGCTCGCCGCTCTCGCGCTCGTCGGCGGCGACGATTGCGGCCTTGGCGGCGCAGCTCTGCCGCACCGCCTGCTGGCGCGCCGCCGCATCGCCGGCAATCAGCGCCGCGCCGTTCTCCTCGAGCCAAGCGAAGAAGCTGCGGTCGCGGATAAGGCCGTATTTCGCCACCTCGGCATAGCCCGCAAGCAGCTCGCGCCGCGGCAAGGTGGCAAGCACGTCGATATCGGCGATCACCAGCCGTGGCTGATGGAAGGCGCCGACGAGATTCTTGCCGTGGCTGGTGTCGATCGCAGTCTTGCCGCCGACGGAACTGTCGACCTGGGCGAGCAAGGTGGTCGGCACCTGGACGAGATCGAGGCCGCGCAGCAGGCTCGCCGCGGCAAAGCCGGCGATATCGCCAACGACACCGCCGCCCAGCGCGACAATCGGCGTCGCGCGCTCGATGCCGAGCGCCAGGATGTCCTCGCAAAGCTTGGCGAAATGCACGAAATCCTTTGTCGCCTCGCCCGGCGGCAAGACGATCGCCCGATGCTCGATGCCGGCGACGGAGAGCGCCGCGGCAAAGGGCGCGAGATGGAGCGGCGCGACATGGGCGTCGGTGACGATGACGGCGCGCCTGCACCGGATGACCGGCGTCAGCAGCGCGCCCGCCTCAGCGATGAGGCCGCGGCCGAGGACGATGTCGTAGCTGCGCCCGCCGAGCGCGACAGTGAGGCGCTCAGCGGCTTTCATGGAGCCGTCCGCAGCGGCAAGGCGCCGGCGTCGGCAAGTGCCGCCAGGACGCGCTCGAGCGTCGCCTCGGGCGGACCGTCGACGCTGTCGACGGTGATGTCCGCGTCGGCGTAAACAGGATAGCGTTCGGCGATCAACGCCTCGAGCACGGCGCGGGGATCCGCGCCCTTGAGCAGCGGCCGGTTGTTGCGGCGCACTACCCGCGCCAGCATGAGATCGAGATCGGCGCGCAGCCAGACGGTAACGGCGCGGGCGCGCAGCAGCGCACGCGTCGAGGGGTCCATCATGGCGCCGCCGCCCGTGGCCAGCACATGCGCGGGACCGTCGAGCAGCCGGGCAATAACGCGACGCTCGCCGTCGCGGAATGCCGCCTCGCCATGACGCTGGAAGATCTCCTCGATGCTTGTCCCCGCCGCCGCTTCGATCTCGGCATCGGCGTCGACGAAGGGCAGGCCCAGGCGCTGCGCCAAGCGGCGGCCGATGCTCGTCTTGCCGGCACCCATCAGCCCGACCAGGGCGATCGTCTTCGTCGGCCGCGGCAAAGGCGAGGTCATGCCCCGCCCGGCCGCGCCGTTGAAACGCCGGGGGGGCGCCGATACACTTGTCGCAAAGAAGCCATGAAGGCACCCTAGCATATCGCCTGGCCTGATCGTCAACCGAGCGGCGGCCGGTGCCGCAGCGCGCAAATTGCGCAGGAACCAACGGAAAAGATGGGAAAATTCGCTTTGATCGCAGCCGCCGCGCTGGCCGTCATCGTGATCGGCATCGCCGGCGCGCTGATGTTCTGGAACGCCCCGGCGCCATCGGCCCGAATCGAGCACGTCATCCCGGATGCCAAGCTGCCGAAATGAGTGGCGCCACGCGCTCGCCGGGGCGGTGGCCGTCTTGATGCTGCTGATGCCGATGACCCCGCGGGCTCAGCTCGGTCCGCCGGTCCGTCTTCTCCCGCCCGCACCGGGCGCCAGTCCCGCGCTTCCGCCGCCGGCACCCGCGGCGGCGCCGGCGCCGCAGACCGACGAGTCGATCCGATCGACGCCGCTGGCGCCCGTCGACGCCGCCTGGATCGGCGCGCTCGCCGACGATACGAAAGCGCTGCCCGAAAGCCTGTGGCAAGGCACGCCGCGCAGCTTCGTCGCGGCGGCCCTGCCGCTGCTGCAGCCCACCACCTCGCCGACGCTGCAGTCGTTGGCGCACCGCCTCCTGCTCAGCAACGCCGCGGCACCACCGGGCCAGGACCCGCCCGACCGGCCAAGCCTGGCCGCGCTGCGCGTCGAACGCCTGATCGCGCTGGGCGAGTCCGATGGCGCGCTTGCCGTGCTCGACGCCTTGCCGGCGGCAACGCATACCGACGAACTCGACCACCAACGCGTCCAGCTCAGCTTCGCCAAGAACGACATCGAGGATGGCTGCCGCCGGGTGCAAGAGGACATCGGCCGCTACCAGGGCACCTGGTGGGACCGGGCCCTCATCGCCTGCCAGGCGCTCGCCGGCGACCAGGCCAAGGCAACGCTCGGACTAAGCCTGTTGCGCGAGCAGAAAGCGCCCCCCGACGCCGTCTTCGATGCCCTCGTCGGCGCGCTGGGTGGGCATGCCGCAAGGATCGACAAGGTGGCGGAGCCGACCCCGATCCTGGTGACACTGATGGCGGCGGCCAAGCTGCCGCTGCCGCCCGAGGCGGTGGCGACCGCCGATCTCGCAACCTTGCGCGCCTGGGCGGGCAACGAGGCAGTGCCGCCGCTGCAGCGCCTTGCCGCCGCCGAGCGCGCCGTGTCGCTGGGGGCGCTGCCGGCTGCCGTCCTCGCCGAGCTCTACGCCAAGGTCGAGTTCAAGCCCGAGGAGCTCGGCCAAGCGATCAAGCAGGGCAAATCGCCGGCCAGTCCCCGCGATCGTTGCTTGCTCTTTCAGGTCGCGCGCACCGATCCCGCCGCTGCGGTGCGGGCGACGGCGCTGAAAGCGCTGCTGGCGGACGCGCGCAAGCGCGGGGATTTCACCGCCATCGCGCGCGTGGTGGCGCCG
>JASHRZ010000690.1 GCA_030037055.1 Alphaproteobacteria bacterium | reverse complement strand
ATTTCGTCGCGGTCATCGAGCGCGAAACCTGGACGCGCGAGTCCTGGACGGATCGCGGCGAGAAGGCGGACGTGCTCCAGGCCTATGCCGGCTGGCACAAGCAGGTCCGCAGCATCATCGACGCCGTCGACGAGACCTTCATCTGGGCGCTGTTCGACCGCGCGCCGCTGCCACGTTGGTCGGCCGGACGGGTGACGCTGCTCGGTGACTCCTGCCACGCGATGCTGCCCTTCATGGCGCAGGGCGCTGCGCAGGCGATCGAGGACGGCGCGGCGCTGGCGGCATGCCTGCAGCGGCTCGGAGCCGCCGCCGCGCCCGAGGCGCTTCGCCTCTACGAAAGCTTGCGGCGCCCGCGCGCGACGCGGCTGCAGGAATTGTCGCGGCTCAACAAGCTGCGCTTTCACTTGCCCGACGGCCCGCGCCAGCGCGAGCGCGACGCCGAGTTGGCCGTTCGCGGTGACCGCTCGATCGAGGCGATCGCATGGCTCTACGGTCACGACGCGGCGGCGATTGACGAAAAGCTGATCCCGTCCCCGCCGCCAAGCGGGCCTCACTCGGCCGGCTCGGTCTCCTTGACTTCCACCTCCGCGGCATGCTCCGGCGCGGCGCCGACCCAAGCATGGTCCGAGACGTCGAAGACGACGCCGTCAGGCCCGCGGAACTTGGTCTCGTAGAAGGCGTTGGCGGTGTTCGTGTCCTGCTTCATAAAGCACCGCGCGCCCAATGCCTCGAGCTTCCGCATATAAGCGTCGAGATCGTCGACCAGCACGCCGAAATGGTGAAGGCCGACATAGTCCAGGCCACGGCCAAGCTGGTCGACGTTCTGGAACTTCAGGATCGCGAGGTTGAGGGTGCCGTCGCTGAGATAGAAGCCCCAGGCGATCGCCTTGGGGTTGTCGGGACTGCCGGCCCGGCCGACTTCCTTGAAGCCGAAGGCCTGCTTGTAGAATTCCGCGGTCTTGACGGGATCCTGCGTCGCAAGAGCGATGTGTCGAAGCTTCGGCATCGCGCGCCCTCCGGTGTTTTGGTCCGTCAGAGCCATCATACCACAAAGAACAGCAACGCCAGCGCGATCAGCCCGGCGCCCCAGCAGTAATAGGCGAAGGGATCGAGCGCCTCGAAATCGTGGCGGCGAAAATAGCGCATGAGGAAAGCGGTGCTGAGATAGGCGGTGATCCCCGCGACGGCACCGGCGATCCAGGCGCTGGCGCCGAAGGTGGCGGCCACCTCGGGATGGAAGAGGTGCGGCACTTCGAGCGCTGCGGCGCCGACGATGATGGGCGTGGCGATGAGGAAGGAAAAATGCGCCGCCTCGCGATGGTGGAAGCCGATCAGCAGCCCGCCCACCATGCTCGCGCCCGAGCGCGAGATGCCGGGAACGAGGGCGGTACTCTGCCAAAGGCCGATGAACAGCGCCTGCTGCCAGCTCATCTCGCCCAGGAGCTTCGTGCCACCCTGCCGGCGCAGCCTCTCGCCGGCGAAGAGCAACCCGCCATTGACCATGAGGAAGAGAGCCGCCGCCGCCGGCGAGCCGAATAGGGTGCGGAAGTACTTCTCGAAGATGAAGCCCAGCACGACCGCCGGGAGGGTGGCGAGGATGATGAGCCAAAGCAGGCGCCATTGCGCCTTGCGCTCGGCCACCGGCCCCTGGCCGAAGAAGGCCAGCACCAAGCCCAGCCAGTCGCGCCGGAAATAGGCGAGCAGCGCTGCCGCCGTGCCGAGATGCAGCACCACCAGGAACGGCAGGAAGGCGGCGCTGCGTTGGTCGATGTTCCAGCCCAGCAGCTTCGGCAGCACGACGGCATGGCCGAGGCTGCTCACCGGAAAGAGCTCGGTGACGCCCTGCAGGACGGCGATGACAAGGGCTTGCAGAAGCGTCATGGATCCTCCGGCAACGGTGGGAGCCTCGCCTGATCCCGCGCCAGCACGAGGCTGTGCCAGCCCGCAAGGCGGATGCGCCGCCGCAGCGTCAGGCGCCGGGCGCGGTGCGCGGCGAGCACGGCGGGCTCCTGGCGGGCAAGCAGCCCCGACAGCACCGCGACGCCGCCCGGCGCAAGCGCACGGGCAAGCGCAGGCGCCATCAGCGCCAGCGGCCGCGCCAGGATGTTGGCGAAGACAAGGTCGAACCGTCGTCCGGCGCCGAGCCCGCGATAGCCGTCGGCGCGGCGGAGATCGATGAGCAATCCCACCCCGTTCGCCGCGGCGTTGCGCGCGGCAACACGCACCGCCTCCGCGTCGATGTCGCGCGCCAGCACGCGCCGCCGCCAGGTCTTGGCCGCCGCAACGGCGAGAATGCCGGAGCCGGTGCCGATGTCGAGCACCGCCCGGCGCCGCCCGCGCCGGGCCAGCGCATCAAGGGCCAAGAGGCAACCTCGCGTCGTCGCGTGCTCGCCGCTGCCGAAGGCGGTGGCGGCATCGATGACGAGCGGGATCGAGCCCGCGGGCACATCGCCGCGGTAATGCGACGGGTGGATGAAATAGCGGCCCGCGCGCTGCGGCGAAAAGCTCGCCTGGTTCTCGGCGAGCCAATCGCGCTCCGGCAGCCGCTCGATGGAAAGCGCGGGCGGTCGATCGGCACGGCCGCTCCAAAGCAGAGCGAGGCTCGCCTCGACGAGGCTGCGCTTGGGCGCGGCGGCGGCGAAGCCCTCGACCTGCCAGGCTCCGCCGGGCTCTGCCTCGAACGCGCTGACCGCGGCAGAAATCGGCTCGAACGCGGCGACCGCCAGCGCCGCGGCCTCGGCATCGGCTGCGCGCGCGACGACGCGCCAGACGCCCGCGGAGCTATGGTTTGGGCCGCGCAAAGCTGATCGTCCCGTCGTTCATGCTTCGGGCGTGCCCGCCTGGCGCAGTCCATCGACGACGATCCGGCGAGCCCCGTCGAGAAAGGCGGGATCGTCCAACGGCAGCTGGGCGCGCCGCTGGGCGGCGGTCCTGTTGCGCCCGCCGGTCAAGGAAAAGTAGCGGCTGAGCGCCGTCTCCGCTTCGGCCTTGCGGTTCTGCTGTGCCAGCGCCGCCGCCAGCAAGGCGAACGCGATCGGCCACTGCGGAGCCGCCGCCACTACCCGATGCAGCCAGTCGATTGCCTGATCATTCTCGCCCAGCAGCAGCAAAGCGAGTCCCTTCTGAAAGTGGAACAGGAAGAGCTGGGGATCGCGCGGGCTGATGCGCATGGCGGTGTCGGCATAGGCGATCGCCTTCTGCGCCCGGCCGAGCATGATGTTCGCCGTACTGAATCTGTAGCCTGCCGCATCGGCAACAAGAATCGCGGGCGAGCCTGCGGTCGACCGGTTGCTGCAGGGCGACGCCTCGCAGAGAATGGTGGGGGAGTCTACCACGGCCGCGCCCACGCGCCGCCATTGTGCCGCCGCCCACCCTCACCCGGCGAGTCCCGCAAGCGCGCAGCGCTGCGCGTCGACCGCCTGCTCGAAGACCATGTCCTTCCAGTCGGCGGCATCGCCGTAAAAAACGGCGCGCATCTGCGCCTTGATCTCGCGTCCCTGCGCGCTCTCGACCATGCCGTGATGGTGCAGCCAATTGTCGGCGCGCAGCGCGTCGACGGTCTCCTCGAGCGGGCGAACGCCGAATTCGAGCGCCATGGCCGTGACCTCGGCCGCCGGCAGCGCCGCGGCAAGGCCGCTCAGAAGGTCTCCCACCACGTCGGAGGATTTCGAGGTGCCGAGCGCGGTGGAGGTGATCGTATCGCCATACCACTGGCGGGCGCGGGCGAATCCGGCGCTGCCCGGCGGGTGGACGATGATCTTTTCGCCGTGGCCATAAGGGCCGAGGCCGGTATGGTAGTCGATCACCGCGATGCGGCGCGCGCGCGACAGATGCTCGGCGGCGATGCGCAGGAAAACGCGCCGCGACCAGGTGGGCGCGGCACCGCCATAGAAGATGCCGTCGGCATGGCTGTATTGCCCGCCGGTGATCGCCTTCTGCAGGGCCGCGGCGCCGTGGTGTTCGCCGTACGCAACAATCAGCGCCCGCGCCGCGCGCCGCGACGCCTCGGTCCACTCGACCGGGCAGAGCGCGGCGGCGAGCGCGACGTAGCCGTCATTGCGCGGCAGCGCCCGGTCGTGCGCGACGAAGTTGCGGTTGAGATCGACATTGTCCTCGGTGACGCGCCGAATCCAGGCGAAGCCGTAAGGATTGACGGCGTGAACGGCGAGCCAGGCGGTATCGGCCGG
>JASHRZ010000689.1 GCA_030037055.1 Alphaproteobacteria bacterium | reverse complement strand
ATCCGCAGGCGCTCGCCGCCGCGCTCGGCAAGATCGAGACGCTGGCGCGACACACGGTGGTGGCCGACGCCGAGCGCCATCCCGCCACCGCGCATCTCTTCATCGTCAATCCGTTACACGGCGCGAGCCTCGCGCATCTCTTCGCCACGCATCCCGCCACCGCCGAGCGCGTGCGCCGGCTCGAGGCGATGGCGGCGGCGCGCGGCCTCGGCGGCAGGGCGGGGCCGAGCGGCCCGTGGGGCGTGTGCCGCACCGCGTAATCCGAAGGCCCGCGTCAGCCGACGCCAGGAATCTTGGGGTATGCATCCTTTGGCAGCACGTTCCGCCCCAACCCAGACCGCCCCCGCCACGGCGCGCAGCGTCGCCATCGACCTGATCGGCGCCGTGCTGCGGCGCAAACGGCCGCTCGACGACGCCATCGAGGCCAATCCCCAGATGAGCGGGCTGCCGGCGCGCGACCGCGCCTTCGCGCGCCTGCTCGTCGCCACCGTGCTGCGCCGGCTCGGCCAGGTCGACGCGCTCATCGCCCATTGCCTCAACACGCCGCTGCCGTCGCGCGCGGCGATGGTGCACGACATGCTGCGGCTCGGCATCGCCCAGCTGCTCTTCCTGCGAACGCCGCCGCACGCCGCGGTCGCCACCACCGTCGATCTCGCCGATCTCCGCGGCTTCCTGTCGCATAAGGGATTGGTCAACGCCGTGCTGCGCCGGCTGAGCCAGGAAGGGCCGGGCCTCGTCACGCAGCAGGACGCGGCACGACTCAACACGCCGGCCTGGCTGTGGCGTGCTTGGTGCGAGGCCTACGGCGAGGAGGTCACGCGCGGCATCGCGCTCGCGCATCTCAAGGAGGCGCCGCTCGATATCACCGTGCGCGCGGACGTCGAGAAGTGGCGCAGCGCGCTCGATGCCATCCTGCTGCCGACCGGCACGCTGCGGCGTCCCGGCGGCGGCGCGATCATGAGTCTCCCCGGCTACAACGAGGGTGCCTGGTGGGTGCAGGACGCCGCCGCGGCGATGCCGGCGACGCTGTTCGGCGCCATAGCGGGGCAGCGCGTCATCGATCTCTGCGCCGCGCCCGGCGGCAAGACGGCGCAGCTTGCGGCGATGGGCGCACAGGTCACTGCCGTCGACCGCTCGCCGCGCCGGCTCGAGCGGCTCAACACCAATCTCGCGCGGCTCGGCCTGCCGGTCGAGAGCCTCGTCGCCGACGCCGCGGCCTGGCGGCCGAGCGAGCCCGCACGCTACGTGCTGCTCGATGCGCCCTGCACGGCGACGGGCGCGATCCGCCGGCATCCCGATGTGCCGCATCTCAAAACGGCGGAGGACGTGACGCGGCTCGCCGCAGTGCAGGAGCGGCTCGTCGCCGCCGCGATCGAGATGCTCGCGCCGGGCGGCCTGCTGGTCTATTGCACCTGCTCGCTCGAGCCCGAGGAGGGGGTGCAGCAGGTGCAGCGGCTACTGTCGCGCGGCGCGCCGGTGCGGCGCAAGCCGATCGACCCGGCCGAGATCGGCGGGCTTGCCCAATGCATCACGCCCGACGGCGATCTCCGCACCTTGCCGAACCATCTCGCCGAGCTCGACGGCATCGACGGCTTCTATGCCGCGCGGCTGCTGCGCAGCGACTAGGAGCCGATCAGGCGATTGCGGCTGCGCGCTGCGAGCGGCGATGCTTGCGGCCTCCATCGTTCCCTGTTACCAAGCCGCATGCAGCAGGCGGTACGCATCGCGCCGTCGATCCTGTCGGCCGATTTCGCGCGTTTGGGCGAGGAGGTGCGCGCGATCACCGCAGCGGGCGCCGACTACATTCATGTCGATGTGATGGACGGGCATTTCGTGCCCAACCTCACCATCGGCCCGGCGGTGGTGAAGGCGCTGCGGCCTTATTCGTCGCTCCCCTTCGACGTCCATCTCATGCTCGCGCCGGTCGATCCCTTCCTCGCCGAGTTCGCCGCCGCCGGCGCCGACATCATCACCGTCCATCCCGAGGCCGGACCGCATCTCCATCGCAGCGTGCAGCTGGTGAAATCGCTTGGCAAGAAAGCCGGCGTGGCGCTCAACCCGGCGACGCCGATCGCGGCGATCGAGCCGGTGCTGGGCGATGTCGATCTCGTGCTCGTGATGAGCGTCGATCCCGGCTTCGGCGGGCAGAGCTTCATCGCCTCCCAGCTCGACAAGCTCAGCGCGCTGAGGAAGCGCCTCGACGCCGCCGGTCGCGCCGTCGATCTCGAGGTCGATGGCGGCATCAACGCCGAGACAGCGCGGGCGGCGGTCGCTGCCGGCGCCGATGTTCTGGTCGCCGGCACGGCCAGCTTCGTCGGCGGCGCCTCGGCCTATGCCGCCAACATCCAGCGCTTGCGCGGCGGCGGCTGATGGCGTGGGCGCGGTCCGTGCTTTACGGCTCGGCCCTCTATGATCTGAGCCTCTGGGGTCCCGCCCCCTCCCGGCCCGCCCTCGCCCTCGACGCGGTCCTTCCCGGCGATGCCGCACGCGGCGCCGCGCTCAAGGCCGGCAGCTTCCGCTTCGCCGGCGAGAGCGCGTCGGGCGAAAGGCCGCCCTGGACGGCGGCATTGCGACCGGACTTCCTCGCCGAGCTGCACGGTTTCGCCTGGCTTGCCGATCTCGCCGCGCTGGACAATGCCGAGGCCTGGGCAACGGCGCGCGTCTGGACGGAGGACTGGCTCGCGCGTTGCGACGGCTGGGATGCCCTCGCTTGGCGCGCCGACGTCGCCGGCAAGCGGCTCATTGCCTGGATCACTTACTGGCCGCGCCTTGCCGGTCGCGAGGAGGACGGCGCGTTCACGCAGCGGCTCTGCGCCAGCCTCGCCCGCCAGATGCGCCATCTCTCGCGCGTCGGCCGGCGCGAAGCGCCGGGCGTGAAGCGGCTCACGGCGCTCGCCGGCCTGATCGCAGCGGCCGCCGCGCTCGGCAATCCCGGCGCGCTCGAGCGCGGCGTGCGGCGCCTCGCGGGCGAGGCCGAGGCGCAGATCCTTCCCGATGGCGGCCATGTCGAGCGCAGTCCCTACGCGCAGCTCCTCGCGCTCGAAGCGCTCATCGCCGCGCGCGCGGCGCTGGCGGCGCGGCAGACGGAAGTGCCCCCGGCGCTGCAATCGGCCATCGACCGCGCCGCGCCGATGCTGCGCTTCTTCCGCCACGGCGATGGCGCCCTGGCGCTGTTCAACGGCGCCGGCGAGGCGACGGCCGAGACGGTGGAGCGCGTGCTGGCTCGCGCCGAGGCCAAGGGCCGCGCACCGCACTCGGCGCCGCATGCTGGCTTCCAACGCCTGCAGGCCGGGCGCAGTCTTGTGATCGTCGATACCGGCGCACCACCGCCGCCGGGGCTGGACGGCGACGCCCATGCCGAGGCCCTGTCCTTCGAGATGAGCCATGCGCGCGAGCGGCTCATCGTCAATTGCGGCGCCTATCGCGGACCGAGCGCGCAATGGCGGGCGGCGGCGCGCGCCAGCGCCGCGCATTCGACGCTGGTGGTGGCCAACACCAACTCAGCCGAGATTCGGGCCGATGGCGGGCTCGGCCGCAAACCCGGCCGCGTGCGCTGTGAACGCGCCGAGGAGGACGGCGCGCAGTGGATCGCGGCGAGCCATGACGGCTACGCGCCGGTCTTCGGTCTCACCCATCACCGGCAGCTCTTCCTCTCCGCCACTGGCGAAGATTTGCGCGGCGAGGATCGGTTGAGCGGCCCCGCCGGACAGGGCTTCGCCGTTCGCTTCCATCTCCATCCCGCGGTCCAGGCCTCGCTCGCCCAGGACGGCAGCACCGCGCTGCTGCGGCTCGCCAGCGGCGTCGGCTGGCGGATGCGCGCGCAAGGCGCGGTGATGAGCCTCGCCGAGAGCATCTATCTGGGCGGCGGCGAGCCGCGGAAATCGCAGCAGCTGGTGCTTGAAGGCCATGTCGGCAGCAGCGGCGCCACGGTCAAATGGGCGCTGCGCCGCGAAGGCAAGAAGGGCGAGCCGGCCTCTGCCGCTTGATCGCTCGGGCCTCGCGCCCTATCGTCCTCGCCTTGCCGCCGCCGAGGCTCCCCGATGTCCGATGCAGAGCTTCGCCCGATCGCGCGGGCGCTTCTGTCGGTCTCCGAGAAGACCGGCCTCGTCGCCCTCGCTCGGTCGCTGGCGGCGCGCGGCGTGGCGCTCGTCTCCACCGGCCGCACGGCGAAGGCGCTGGCCGAGGCGGGGCTCGCGGTCGGCGATGTCGCCGCCGTCACCGGGTTTCCCGAGATGCTCGACGGCCGCGTCAAGACGCTCCATCCGGCGATCCATGGCGGGTTGCTGGCGCGGCGCGGCGATAGCGCGCATGTCGCGGCACTGGCCGAGCACGGCATCCGGCCGATCGATCTGCTGGTGGTAAACCTCTATCCTTTCGCCGCCACGGTGGCGCGCGGTGCTGCGCCCGGCGAGTGCCTCGAGAACATCGATATCGGCGGTCCCGCCTTGATCCGCGCCGCAGCAAAGAACCACGCGGACGTCGCCGTCCTCACCGATCCCGCGGAGTATGACGAGCTGCTGGCGGAGCTGGCGCGCCATGACGGCGCCACGACGCTGGCGCTGCGCCGGCGGCTGGCCGGCCTCGCCTATGCCCGCACCGCCGCCTATGACGCCGCCATCGCCGCCTGGTTCGCGGCCGGTCGCGGCGAGACCTTCCCGCAGCTGCTGACGCTGGCGGCGGAACTGAAGGAACGGTTGCGCTATGGCGAGAACCCGCACCAGCAGGCGGCGTTCTATATCGGCGGCGAAACCCGGCGCGGCGTCGCCTCGGCCGTGCAGCTCCAGGGGAGGGAGCTGTCCTTCAACAACCTCAACGACACCGATGCCGCGTTCGAATGCGTCGCCGAATTCGCCGAGCCGGCGGTCGCCATCATCAAGCACGCCAATCCCTGCGGCGTCGCCTTGGGCGCGAGTCTCGGCGAGGCCTATGCAAAAGCGCTCGCCTGCGATCCCGTCAGCGCCTATGGCGGCATCATTGCCGTCAACCGTACACTCGACGCGGCCACCGCCGAGGCAATCGCGAAGCTCTTCGCCGAGGTGGTGATCGCGCCCGCGATTGAGCCCGCGGCGCAGGCGGCGCTGGCGCGCAGGACGGCGCTGCGGCTCCTCGTCACCGGCGGCATGCCCGATCCTGCCGCGCCCGGCATGACGCTCCGCTCGCTCGCCGGGGGATATCTGCTGCAGACGCGCGACAACGGGCGCATCGGCGCGGCCGAGCTCCGGCCGGTGACGCGGCGTCCGCCCAACGCCGTCGAGCTTGCCGATTTGCTCTTCGCCTTCCGCGTCGCGAAGCACGTGAAGTCGAATGCCATCGTCTATGCCAAGAACGGCGCCACCGTCGGCATCGGCGCCGGCCAGATGAGCCGCGTCGACAGCGCGCGCATCGCCGCGTGGAAGGCGGAGGAGGCGGGCAAGGCCGCGGGGCTTGCCGAGAGTCCGACGAAGGGCTCGGTGGTGGCCTCCGACGCATTCTTTCCGTTCACCGACGGGCTCGAGGCCGCCATCGCCGCAGGCGCCACCGCCGTCATTCAGCCCGGCGGCTCCGTGCGCGACCCGGAAGTGATCGCCGCCGCCGACCGCGCCGGCATCGCCATGGTCTTCACCGGCATGCGGCATTTCCGGCATTGAGGCCGGGATCGGATCAGATGGGATCGCCAATACCGCACCATCGCAAATCCCGACGAGCCGGACCAAGCCGCCAATAGACGATTTGGTGGCGCAGTCATCGGCTACGGCTCGATCCGTCGATTTTTCGAACGCGAGGGCATCACGCGAAAAAAAAGACGCTGACCGCGTCCGAGCTCGACCGCGCCGACATCCAAGAGCGGCGTGCGACCTGGCTTCGGGAGCAGGGAGCGATCGATCCGCGGCGCCTGGTCTTCATCGACGAGACCTGGGCCAACATGACGCCGACGCATCGCCGCTGTCGGCGCGGCCAGCGCCTCGTCGCGCGCGTCCCCTTCGGCCACTGGAAGACCTCGACCTTCCTCGCCGCGCTGCGCTGGGACGGAATAACGGCGCCCGCGGTCTTCGACGGCCCGATCAACGGCCAGAGCTTTACCGCCTATGTCGAGCAGGTCCTGGTTCCGACCTTGCGGCCGGGCGATATCGTCGTGCTCGACAACCTCGGCAGTCATAAGGGCAAACGCGCTCGACAAGCCATCAAGCGCGCCGGTGCCAAGATGCGCTTCCTGCCGCCCTATTCCCCGGACTTCAACCCCATCGAGCGGGTCTTCGCCAAGCTCAAGACCCTGCTCCGCCGAGCCGCACCGCGAAACCGCCACACCCTCTGGCAACGCATCGGCACATTGCTCGACTGCTTCTCCCAGGCCGAGTGCCACAACTATTTCGCAAACGCCGGTTATCCGGCGCCAACCTAAGTGGCTACCGCTCTAGCGCGCCCAGGGCATGGAGATGGTGTGCGGGCGCTGTGCCTCGGCACGGTCGAAGGCCCAGGGATAGGCGACGGCGTTGCGGCGGTTGAGCGCGCCGATGGTAGCGGTGAGCAGGAGCAGGACGCGCGCCGTCGGTCAGGCGGACACCGCAGCGAGCGCCACGCCAGCGAAGGCGCGACCGCTCGAACCATAGAACACGACGGATTCGTGGAACTCGCCATTGCGCGGCTCGACCGCGACGACGCGCACGGCGGCGAGGCCGCGCGCGCGCCTCAGCAGGCTCTTCGCCTCGCCGACGGCGAACGCCTTGTCGTCGTGGACCGCGTCCACAACCCAACGGCCGCGGCGGAAGACGTAGAGCTCGAAGCTGGCGCGGCAAGAGCGCGCATCGGAAGGCGCTATCGAGGGATGTCGCATTCTCCCCTCCAGCCGTTCTGGCCGCCGGCGCCGACGGGGCTTCCTACGTGGCGCCGCCGGGACCAAGCGCGTTCGTGAATCCTGATCGCTCCACGTTAGGTGCAAGTTTCCCAACTGGCGCCATGGTTAACGCGGGACGAACGGCGGCTCTCTTGCCTCAGATGCAGCGTCCGCCATCGACCTCGAGCGCGACGCCGGTGATGAAGGCGCCCTCGTCGGAGGCGAGGTAGAGCGCGGCATTGGCTACGTCGCGCGGTGTGGCGAAGCGGCCCAGCGGGATCGACGCGAGGAACTTAGCGCGCAGCTCCGGCGTGTCGCCGCCCATGAAGCTCGGCAGCAGCGGCGTATCGCCGGCCACCGGGCAGAGCGCGTTGACGCGGATCTTGTCGGGCGCGAGCTCCTGCGCCATCGCCTTCGACAGCATGATCGCTGCACCTTTCGAGCCGCAATACCAGACGAGCCCGGCGCGCGCCCGTATTCCGGCAGTCGATGCGGTGTTGAGGATGCAGCCGCCGCCCTGCTCGCGCATCACCGGCACGACATGCAGCGCCGCAAGATAGATCGACTTTACGTTGACGGCGAAAACGCGGTCGAACACCGCCTCCTCGACGCCGAGCATCGGCCCGTTCTTGTGCGTCGTGCCGGCATTGTTGACCATGATGTCGATGCGCCCGAAGCGCGCCAGCGCACGCTCGACGAGCCCGGCCACGGCGGCGTTGTCGGAGACGTCGGCGCGGGCGTAGAACGCGCTCCCTTGGCCTTGCGCCTGGTCGATCTCGGCCGCGACGCGCTCGCCGCCGCGATCGTCGATGTCGTTCACCACCAGCCTGGCGCCTTCCTCGGCGAAGCGCTTGGCGATGCCCTCGCCGAAGCCCGACCCCGCGCCGGTGACGACCGCCACTTTGCCCTCGAGGCGCATGGTTTCCTCCCGTTTAGCCATCGGCCGTCGGCCCTCAGCCGTCGGCCGTCAGAAGCCCATTATCGGCCGGCACCGGCGACTGACAACAAACAACTGAGCCGACGGCTGAAGGCCGATCGGTGCTAAACGAGAATATCCACGAGCCGACCGCGGCCGGTCGCACCGGGCGGCGGTGCGGGGCGAGCCTGATCCGGTGCGGCCTTCTCGCTGTCGGCGTTGGGCGGCTGCGGCGCTTGACGCGCCTGCAACATGGCGAGATTGACAGCGGTGAGTGGGAGGGGTGACGAGGGCGGACCCATGGCTGGGCGCAGATTGACGGCATTTTATGAACAGGAGCTTAATAACCCTAATTGATACACATTGTTACAAAACCTCACAATTAATTACTTCATTTGGGTTGCTCGTCCGCCGATGCTGCGGGTCGGAGAAGTTGACAAATATGCCGGCGCTGCGGCGACGCAACGGGCCGCGAGTTTGTATTGCCCATGGTCGACTGCGGGGTGGAGGGGCAGTTGGGGCGTCTCGACGGGGTAGCGACTTGAATCTCCCCAGAGCATCGACTGGCGAGGGCGACGCCGTCCCGGCGGTGGCCCGCGGCCTGGCCATCATCGATCACAGCCGGCTGCGC
>JASHRZ010000688.1 GCA_030037055.1 Alphaproteobacteria bacterium | reverse complement strand
GCCGAGCCGATCGGCACGCCCGAGGCGCTTGCTGCTGTGACACAGGCGCTGCTGGAGAGGCTTTGTCGCGTACTCGGGGAGGAAATGCTTGGCGCACGCCGGCTGGTGCTGAGCTGCTATCGTGTCGATGGTGCGGTGACGCAAGTGACGGTCGGCACGGCACGGCCCACGCGCGAGCCTCGCCATCTCTTCCAGCTTTTCGCCGAGCGGCTCGGCACGATCGATCTCGATCTCGGTATCGAGGACATGGTGCTGGCGGCGATGGCGGTGGAAAACCTGGCGGCGGCGCAACTCCGCTTGGCCACGGCCGCCTCCGTTCAGTCTGCGGCGGCGGCTGCCGGGATCGTGCCGTTCCCCGGGGCCAAGACCATGGCGCGGCAGGTCGCGCGCGCGCTGCTGGCGGCCGATGGCAAGGATCAGGATATCGGCGATGCGGCGGTGCTCGCCGCTCTCGTCGATCGCCTGGCCAATCGCCTGGGGCTGCTATCGGTCGGGCGCCTCGAGCAACGCCAAAGCCATGTGCCGGAGCGCGCCCAGCGTCTCGCCCCGGCCCTTACCCCGCCGCAAAGCGTCTGTCGGCTCGACCCGCCGCGGCCGATCCGTCTTTTGCCGCGGCCGGAGCCGGTCGAGGCGGTGGCGCCAGTGCCGGACGATCCGCCGATCCTGTTCCGCTGGCGCCGCCTGGAGCATCGCGTGCGCCGCGCCGACGGGCCGGAGCGCCTCTGCGGCGAATGGTGGCGCGGCGGCAAGGAAGCGGTGGAGCTGCGCGACTATTACCGCGTCGAGGATGAAACCGGGCGGCGCTTCTGGCTCTATCGCGACGGTCTCTTCCTGCCGCAGAGGACGCCGCGCTGGTTCCTGCACGGGCTCTTCGCGTGACGCCATGACCGCCTATGCCGAGCTGCAGGTCACCAGCAATTTCTCCTTCCTGCGCGGCGCTTCGCAGCCGGCGGAGCTGGTGCTGCGCGCCCAGGAGCTGGGCCAGGCTGCCATCGCCATCGCCGACCGCAACACGCTTGCCGGCATCGTCCGTGCCCACAGCGCCGCCAAGGAACTCGGCTTCCGCCTAATCGTCGGCTGCCGGCTCGACCTCACCGATGCGCCGAGCCTCCTATGCTTTCCCGCCGACCGTGCCGCCTATGGCCGGCTTTCCCGCCTGCTCACCCTGGGCAAGCGGCGGGCGGAGAAAGGCGAGTGCCGGCTTGCTTACGCCGATGTGGTCGAGCACGGCCAAGGACAGGTGTTGGTCGCGCTGCCGCCGGATCGGCCTGATGCCGGCTCTGCCGATTTTCTCGCCCGCCTTGCCCGCGATTTCCGCGGCTCCGCCTATCTCGCAGCGCACCACCTCTATCGCGGCGACGATGCCCGGCGCATTCACCACCTGGCGGCGCTCGCCGAGCGGACGGCGCTGCCGCTGGTTGCCACCAATGACGTGCTCTACCACGCGCCGCATCGGCGCAAGCTGCAGGATGTCGTCACCTGCATCCGCGAGGGCTGCACTGTCGCCGAGGCGGGCTTCCGCCTTGAGGCCCATGCCGAGCGCCATCTGAAGCCGCCGCAGGAGATGGCGCGGCTCTTCCGCGATCATCCCGCGGCGGTGGCGCGCACGCTCGAGATCGTCGAGCACTGCTGCTTCAGCCTCGATGAGTTGCGCTACGAGTATCCCGACGAGACCGATGATGACGGCACGCCCGCGCATGCGAAGCTCGAACGTCTGGCGCGCGAAGGTGCAGTACAGCGCTATCCGCAAGGCCTGCCCGAGAAGATCCGGCGGCAGATCGAGCAGGAGCTTCGGCTCATCGGCGAGCTCGGCTTTGCCGCCTATTTCCTCACCGTTCATGACATCATGAGTTTCGCCCGGAGGCAGGGCATCCTCTGCCAGGGCCGCGGCTCGGCCGCAAACTCGGCGGTGTGCTATTGCCTCTACATCACCGATGTCGACCCCAACCAGATCGATCTGCTGTTCGAGCGCTTCGTCAGCAGCGAGCGCAATGAGCCGCCCGACATTGATGTCGATTTCGAGCATGAGCGGCGCGAGGAGGTGATCCAGTACATCTATCGAAAATACACCCGCGAGCGCGCCGGCATGACGGCGGTGGTGAGCTCCTACCGCTCGCGCGGTGCCATCCGCGAGGTGGGAAAGGCGCTCGGGCTGTCGGCAGACGTGACCGCGGCACTCGCCGGCACCGTCTGGGGCTGGAGCGGCGATGCCCTCGATGAGGCGCAGGTGCGCGAGGCAGGACTCGATCCTGCCGACCCGACCCTACACCTGGCGCTTGAGCTGGCACGGGAGCTGCTGGGCTTCCCGCGCCACCTCTCGCAGCATGTCGGCGGCTTCGTCATCACCCGCGGCCGGCTCGACGAGCTCGTACCGATCGAGAACGCGGCGATGGAGGACCGCACCGTCATCGAATGGGATAAGGACGACCTCAGCGCGCTCGGCATCCTCAAGGTCGATGTGCTCGGCCTCGGCATGCTGAGCTGCATCCGACGCGCCTTCGACCTGCTCGAGCGACATGACGGCCGGTGCTATACCCTCGCCAGCGTGCCGCAGGAGCAGTCCGAGGTCTACGACATGCTCTGCCGTGCCGATACGATCGGGGTCTTCCAGGTCGAGAGCCGGGCCCAGATGAGCATGCTGCCGCGGCTCCGGCCGCGCACCTTCTTCGATCTCGTTATCGAGGTGGCGATCGTCCGCCCCGGCCCGATCCAGGGCAACATGGTGCATCCCTATCTCCGCCGCCGCGCCGGACAAGAGGCGTCCGATCCTCCGCCCGGCCTCAAGGAGGTGCTGAAATCCACTTGCGGCGTGCCGCTCTTCCAGGAGCAGGCGATGAAGATCGCCATGATCGGCGCCGGTTTCACCGCCGGCGAGGCGGACGGTTTGCGCCGTGCCATGGCAACCTTCCGCCACAATGGCGAGATTCATCGCTTCGAGAAGAAATTCATCGCCGGCATGCTCGCCAACGGCTATGAGCCGGATTTCGCCGTGCGTTGCTTCGAGCAGATCAAAGGCTTCAGCGAATATGGTTTTCCGCTGTCGCATGCCGCAAGCTTCGCGCTTCTCGTCTATGTCTCGGCCTGGCTCAAATGCCGCCATCCCGAGGTCTTTGCTTGCGCCCTGCTCAACAGCCAGCCCATGGGCTTCTATGCGCCGGCGCAGATTGTGCGCGATGCGCGCGACCACGGCGTCGAGCTGCGACCGGTCGACGTCAATCACAGCGAGTGGGATTGCACGCTCGAGCCCAATGTCGACCGCCAGTACCGCGTGCTCCGCCTCGGCTTCCGCCAGGTGAGCGGTTTGGCCAAAGACGAGATCGAGGACAAGCTGGTGGTACAGCGCGATACGCCTTTCCGCTGGCCGGCCGAGCTGCAGCGCCGCACCGGCCTGAGCCGCGGCGCGTTGGAAAGGCTGGCCGATGCCGACGCCTTCCGCTCGATGGGGCTCGACCGACGCCAGGCGCTTTGGGCGGTAAAGGGGCTCGGCGAGGGCGGGGCGCAAGCGGCCTTGCCGCTGCTGGCGCCGCTGGCCGGCGCCTTCCCGGAGCCTCCGGCGGCGCTGCCGGCGATGGGCCTGGGAGAGCATGTGATCGAGGATTACCGCGCTACGGGCCTGTCGCTGAAACGCCATCCGCTGACGCTGCTACGCTCCAAGCTCGCGGCGCGGCGCATCCTGCCCAATGCCGAGCTTCGCCTCGCGCGGCCGGCAATGCTGGTCAAGGTCGCGGGCCTGGTGCTGGTGCGGCAGCAGCCGGCGACGGCGAGCGGCGTCATCTTCATGACGCTCGAGGACGAGACCGGCATCGCCAACATCGTCGTTTGGCGTAAGGTGTTCGAGCGCTTCCGCCCGGTGGTCATGGGCGCGAGGCTGGTCGAGATCATCGGCCGCGTGCAGCGCGAGGGCGAGGTCATCCACATTGTCGCCGACCGTCTCGTTGATCTCTCTGCACTGCTGCGCCGGCTTGCCGATCCCGGCCTCAGCGAGCCTGCAGAGTTGCGCGTCCAGAGCCGGGATTTCCGGTAAGAGGCGCAACAGCCCAACCCTGGTCCGCTGGTGCGTTGGTGCACATATCCACCCTCTGTCCTCTGCCACCGCTCGCCAAAGTCGGGGATAAGCCGGAATATTGTGGAAACGCAACGTCCTGCAAAGGGCACGAGGACCCCGCAAAGCGGAGGATCAAATCTGAGCGGTAAACATTTGCTCGCCCGGGCGATCCGTTGCACCATCCCCGGCATCAAACGGACGGTGGACGCATGACGGACAGCGGCAGTGTAGCGGCAACCATCCACGCTGCGTCGGAAACGGGCTCGGCCGGCCTCGCGCATAGGATAGGCACCGGCGTGCTGCCCTATCAGTCGATCATGGCTATGATCCGCGCGCGCGAGATCGCCGCCGCGCCCGAGATCGAGCCAGCGCAGATCCAGCCGGCGAGCATGGACCTGCGCCTTGGCCATCATGCCTATCGCGTGCGGGCAAGCTTCCTCCCCGGGCCCCACGCCGCCGTGATGGACAAGGTTAAGGAGATGGGTGGCTATCCGCTCGATCTCGCCGAAGGCGCGGTGCTCGAGCGCGGCTGCGTCTACGTCGTGCCGCTGTTGGAGAGCGTGAGGCTGACGAGCGGCGTCACCGGCTTTGCCAACCCCAAAAGCTCGACCGGCCGGCTCGACGTGCTGACGCGGCTCATCGCAGATCGTGGCACGGTCTTCGATCAGATCGAGCGCGGCTACGAGGGACCGCTCTATCTTGAGGTGGCGCCGCAGACCTTCAGCATCGTCGCGCGGCAAGGCTCGCGGCTCAATCAGCTGCGTTTCCAACGCGGTAGCCCCATCATCGCCGCGAGCGAGCTGCACCGCCTGTACGAGACGGGCCAGCTCGTACGCTCCGCCGCCCCGCGGCTTCAGCTCCGGGACAATCTTGTGCCGGTGACGATCGATCTGAAGGGCGCCGGCTCCGGCAGCGTCATCGGCTATCGCGCCAAGAAGCACACCGACAAGGTCGATATCGACGCCGTCGGCGCCTATGACCCGCAAGATTATTGGGAGCCTATCATCTATCACCGTGACGCCGCGCTGATCCTCGACCCCGACGAGTTCTATATCTTGGCGACCGTCGAGGAGGTCGGTGTGCCGCCGGATCTTGCGGCGGAGATGGTGCCGTATTATACCCGCTCAGGCGAGTACCGCGTCCATTACGCCGGCTTCTTTGATCCCGGCTTCGGCTGGGATGGACATGCCGGCGGCAGCCGTGCTGTGCTGGAGGTGCGCTCGCACGAAGTACCCTTCATGCTCGAACACGGTCAGACGGTCGCCTGGCTGCGCTATGAGCGGATGGCCGGTCATCCCGACCGCGTCTACGGTTCAGGCATTCGATCCAGCTATCAGAATCAAGGCCTGGCGCTGGCCAAGCACTTCCGGCCGTTCGCTTCCTAAGTGTTATGCCGGCGATTGCCAGAGAAGGCGGAAACGCTCTACTCTTCGATCAATTCAAAAGACTTGCCTGGGAGACGAGCATGCCGACGATCAAGGTCACGGACATCGCCTATGGCCGCCTCAGGGCGCCGGATCTGGACGTGATGGAGGAGTTCCTCACCGATTTCGGCATGGTGCGAGCGGCGCGGACCAGAAACGCGCTTTACATGCGCGGGACGGATCCCGCCCACCATATCCACGTCACCGAGCTCGGCGAGCCCGCCTTCGTCGGCCTCGCTTGGTATGCTGCGAGCGAGGCGGATCTGCACCGGCTGGCGAAGCTGGCGGGCGCCTCGGCGGTCGAGGCGATCGATGAGCCCGGCGGCGGCAAGCGGGTACGACTCACCGAGCCCAACGGCTATCAGATCGAGGTCGTCCACGGCATCGAGAGGCTTGCGCCGATTCCGGTGTCGCGCCAGCCGCTCAATTTCGGGGACGAGCCGCTGAAACGGGCGGGCGTGCTGATGCGGCTGAAGCGTGGGCCGGCGCATGTGAAGCGGATCGGCCACGGCGTCATGGGATCGCCCGATTTGCGCGGAACGGTGGCCTGGTTCCGCGACACGCTCGGCCTCGTCTGCTCGGATGATGTCTATGCCGGGGCCAAGGACAACATCATCGGCTCGTTCAACCGCTGTGATCGCGGCGAGGAATATGTCGACCACCACGTCTTCTTCTGCATTCAGCATGAGAAGAAAGGGCTCAACCACCTGTCCTTCGAGGTTCAGGACGTGGACGACGTCTTCCTCGGCCACGAGCACCTCCGGCAGAAGGGTAAGTACGAGCATATGTGGGGATTGGGTCGCCATCTCCTGGGCAGCCAGATCTACGACTACTGGGCCGATCCCTGGGGACGCACGCATGAGCATTGGACCGACACCGACCGCATCAATATCGAGGCCGGCTCGAACTTGTGGTCGGCAGAAGACGGCTTGGTCTCACAATGGGGCGAGCGGCCGCCGGAGAGGATGCTGAACCGGATTTGCGCCTAGACGCTAGGCCGCCGGCACCCGGGCCGTGCCGTGGACGCGTGTCGCGCCCGGCACGTCGATCACCCGCTCGCTCTGAGGATCGATCAGGTGCATGTGGCGCATATCTGCCAGGAAGCGCATGCGCTTGCCCGGCGCCAGCGCCGCCTCGGGCGTGACGCGGGCGCAGACCTCGGTGCCGTCGACCATGAAATAGACGATCGTCTCCATGCCCATTGGCTCCACCACGTCGACCGACATGGCGAACTCGGCGCCGGCGGCGTAGGCGCGTGTCTCCGTGATGTGCTCGGGCCTGATGCCCAGTACCAGCGCCCGGCCGGCATAGGGTCGGTAGGCGGGGTCGCGCTCCGAGGGGACGGGCAGCGTCAGCCCCTCGGCGAGCTGCACCCCCAGCGCCCCAGTGACCTCGACCAGCCGGCAGGGAATGAAGTTCATCGTCGGCGAACCGATGAAGCCGGCAACGAAGCGCGTCTTGGGCGCGTGGTAAAGCTCGTGCGGCGTGCCAATCTGCTCGATGCGCCCGCCATTCATCACCACGACGCGGTCGGCCAAAGTCATCGCTTCGACCTGGTCGTGAGTGACGTAGACAGTGGTGGTGCGGACCTGTTGGTGCACCTTCTTGATCTCCGTGCGCATCTGCACGCGCAGCTTTGCATCAAGATTGGAAAGCGGCTCATCGAAAAGGAAGACCTTCGGATTGCGCACGATGGCGCGGCCCATGGCGACGCGCTGACGCTGCCCGCCCGAGAGCTGGCGTGGCCGGCGCTCTAGGAGTTCGGTGATGTCAAGGATGCGCGCCGCGCGTTCGACCCGCTGCTTGATCTCCGCCTTCGGGAATTTCTTGAGCCTGAGGCCGAAGGACATGTTCTCGAACACCGTCATATGCGGATAGAGCGCGTAGTTCTGGAACACCATCGCAATGTCGCGGTCCTTCGGCGGCAGGTCGTTGACGATCTGCCCGCCAATCATGATTTCGCCGGCGGTGGTCTCCTCGAGTCCGGCGATCATTCGCAAGGTGGTGCTCTTGCCGCAACCCGAAGGACCCACGAGCACGACGAATTCCTGATCAGCGATGTCGAGATCGATGCCGCGCACCGCTTCGGTCTGATCGAACTTCTTGACGACCTTGTTGAGCGTCACTTGCGCCATGGCGCTTACCCTTTCGTCGCGCCGGAGGTGAGTCCGGCGATGTAGTAGTCCATGAGGAAGGCATAGACGACAAGCGGCGGCGCCGCTCCGATCAGCGCCGCGGTCATGATCATGCCCCATTGATAGACGTCGCCTTTGACCAGCGTGGTGATCGTCCCCGCCGTCAGCACCTGTTGGTCGCTGCTGAAGATGAAGGCCATGGGATAGACGAAGGCGGCCCAGCAGACGGTGAAGGCGAAGATAGTGGCGGCGATGAGCCCCGGCAGCGCCACGGGAATGAAGATCTTGGACAGCATCTGCAAGTGGCTGGCGCCGTCGATCAGCGCCGCCTCGTCGAGTTCCTTGGGTATGCTCTGGAAATAGCCGATCATGATCCAGGTGCAGAAGGGCACGGTCAGCGTCGGGTAGACCAGCACCAGCGCCCAATAGGAGTTGAGCAGGCCGAGCGATCCCACGATCTTGAACAGCGGCAGGAACAGCAGCGAATCCGGCACGAGATAGGTCAGGAAGACGCCGGTGGCGAGGATACCCGAGCCCCAGAACTTCATTCGTCCGAGCGAGAACGCCGCCGGCACGGCGATGGTCATGGTGATGGCGACGACACAGAGCGTGACCAGGGCGGTATTCCTAAGGTAGATGGGGAAATCGGTCTTGTTCCAGAGCTCCTCGATGTTCTCGCTGGTCGGCGCAAAGGACGGGAGCCAGGGATCGGTGGTCTGATTCGAGATCTCGGCGCTGCTCTTCGTCGCCGTCACCAGCTGATAGTAGGGCGGAATGAGAAAGAAGATCGCGAAAAGAACAAGGAAGAAATAGGACGCCGCCAGCGCCCAGCGCCGGTTGCGCCGGAGGCTGCCGCCGAAGAGGCGGCGCTGTGGAAGCTCGGCGGCCGCGTTCATTAAACCTCTCTTCCGCGTCGGCGGACGCCGCGCAGGATGAAGATCGCGGAGACGCCGAGGATCGGGAACATGAAGAGCGACACCGAGGCGCCCAGCGGGATGTCGCCGCTGGCGATGCCGAGCTGAAACGCCCAGGTGGCGAAGATGTGCGTGGTATTGCGCGGGCCGCCCGAGGTGAGCACCCGGACGATGTCGTAGTTGGCGAAGGTGACGATGAGCGAGAACAGCACGGTGATGGCGATGACGTTGCGCATCATCGGCAGGGTGATGTGGAGGAATTTCTGCCAGGCGCTGGCGCCGTCGATTGCCGCCGCCTCGTAGAGCTGCTCCGGCACCGATTTGAGCGCTGCCAGATACATGATGAGGAAGAAGGGAGCCCCGTACCACACATTGACCAGGATGGTGCAGAACCGCGCCCAGTTGGGCTCGCTGAGCCAGGGAATGCGCGGCCCGGCGATTTGGGCGAAGAGCCAGTTGAACGCGCTGTAGGTGGGATCCAGCAGCCAGAACCAGCCGAGCGTGCTGAGCGATAGCGGGATTACCCAGGGGATGAGCAGCATGCCGCGCCATTTGCGCTGTCCCTTGGCCGGCAGATTGTTGACGAGATGAGCGGTAACAATGCCGACAAGCGCCTTGAGGATGACCGCGGTCAGGGCGAAGATGCAGGATTGCTCCACCACCGCCCAGAAGGTGTCGCGAGTGAACAGAAAAGCGTAGTTGCCGAACCCGATGAATTTGGTTTGTGTCCTGTTGAGCAGCGAGAGATAGATTGCGTAAAGGGCGGGATAGACAATTAACCCGCCGACCACGCTCAGCAACGGCAGGGCAAATAGGAAGGCGGTGGTCGAGCGTCGCCGCGAGAGGCGGTACAGGCTGCCTTTCAGCGCTCCGGATGTCTCTGCCGGCGTAGGGGTCACGAGCCTGCGCGGAATGGTTTCACTCATGGTTTCGGCTCCCGCTCAGGTGAACGCCGCGTCGGCAGCTCGATGCCTGGCGCGCCCGTCAAGTGCTGCGCAGATAGCCTTCGCACTCGTTCTGCGCCCACTTGATGACGTCGTCGATTTTCTCGCCTCCTTGCGCCACCTTGGCGATCATGACGGTCTGGATCGACTGATTGTAGATTTGCGTGGCGACTTCCGGCCGCGCCGGATACCCGGTGATGCTGAGCTCTTCGTCGCCGCGCGGCGGGTAGTTGTAGACGGTTCCCAAGGGCGGCTCGACGGTCTTCCACGTATCGAAATCATAGTAGCTCCTAAACGATGGCAGATCGTAGCCGGAAGAGGCAGCCACCAGCCGCTTCGCCTGCGGCTTGTCGACCATGTGGTGCACGAGCTCTTTGGCCGCGGATTTGTTGCTGCCGAAGCTCCAGACGCCGTAGTACCAGGGAAGATGCGGCGCGAACCGGCCCTTGGGCCCGCGCGGCATGTCGTGCGTCCAGCATTGCTCGGCGACCTTGGGATTGTCGCGCTTGGCCACGGCCCAGGCGCTTGGGGGATTCATGATGCTGGAGCCCTTGCCCGAGATGAGCCATTTGTTGTTGCCGGAATCGTCCCAGGCGTAGACCCCCGGCGCGTTCACCGCCATTAGCCTCTTGGCGTACTCGAGCGCCGCGCGCGTTTCGGCGGAGTCGACTTTGATGTTGTCCTTTTCGTCGATGAAGACCGAACCATAGGAGCGGAAGAGCGCGCCCACCCAATCGATCGCGTCGCTGGTCTGTCCCATCGGCAGGCCGACGGGATATCCCGCTTTGAATAGCTGTTCGGCGGTCGAGAGATAGAGATCCCAGTTCCAGCCATCGACCAGCGCCTTGTCGCGCTTGTTCTCGTCTGCCGGAAAGATTTTGACGATGTCGACGTCGCAATACTGCTTATAGAGATCGATGCGGGAGCAGCAGGGCTTGATCTGGCTGCCGACGACGCTCGGAACCGCCTTCCACTTTCCGTCGTACTTGGCGAGATATTCGCTGATTGTCGAAATTGGACCGTGGTCCTTGACCAGCGCGTCAATAACGTCGTCCATCGGCTCGAGGACGGCACGATGGACCGAGATCTGCCAGGAACGGTGCTGCACGATGTCGTGGCCGGTGCGCGCTTGCGCCTCGGCGCTGGCGGTCAGCATGTCCTTGTCGCCCACCGAGGTGATGAAATCGATATGAACGTTGACGTGGTTCTTCTGGCCCCACTCGTTGCAGATGGCGCTCAACGTGTCGTTGGCGCCGGGCACCCAGTGGTCCCACACGCCCAATGTCAATCGGCCGGCAGTTCCGGTCGTATGAACACTGGGTGCGCTGACGGGCTGAGCGCTTGGCGGTCCGGCTTTTCGGGTGGCGACATAGGTGCCAACTCCGGCAACGGCTATCACACCAGCGCCAATCAGCAGATCTCGTCTCGATACCATGGCCTCCTCCCTGTCGCCCGCTCTTTTCGGCGGTGTCATCGGCTTAACGGGCAGATTGATACCTTCCTTCGGCAACCCCCCCCGAGTTTTTAGTGGCTTCAGAACCGTCGGATTCTGCATCATGGCCTTGAAAGGTCCGCCCGGGCAAGACCAGACGTTGGTGCGACGCAACATCCGCGCTGGTGCGCCCTTGGGCCGGCCGCTCGATTGATCTCGAGGTAGGACCGCTTCGGTTCTCTCCAGCACTCCCCCGGCGTCGTTGCGAGGGGGTGCGCGGTCCGCTTGCGACGGCTTGAGGGGCCTTCATAAATCGCGCTTGGTCGATCATGATCCCCTGGACCCTCGATCGAATCAGCCCCACCGCCGCACGCCCCATGGGCCTTGTGTTCGCCTCGCCGCCACCCGCCGCCGATCCCCTTCGGCAGGCCGTGCGCATGGCCTATCGCATCGACGAGACCGAAGCGGTCGAGAGCATCCTTGCCGCCGCGGCGCTGCCGGCCGAAATGATTGAGCGCATCTCCCGGCGCGCCTACGACTTTGTCGCCGAGGCCCGGCAGCGCCGGCTCGGCAAGGGCGGCATCGACGCGCTGATGCAGGAATACGCGCTCTCAACGCCCGAGGGCGTTTCTCTCATGTGTCTCGCTGAAGCGTTGTTGCGAATCCCCGATGCCGGCACCGTCGACCGGCTGATCCGCGACAAGCTGGCGCCTGCCGATTGGGCGAGCCACTTGGGCCAGTCGACCTCGCTGCTCGTCAATGCCTCGACCTGGGCGCTGATGCTCACGGGACGGCTGATGGGCGAGGTCGATGCACGTGGCGACCTCGCGCAGGCGCTGCGCCGCCTGCTGGCGCGATCTGGTGAGCCGGTGGTGCGCCAGGCGGTGACCGCCGCGATCCGCGTGCTCGCCCGCCAATTCGTCATGGGTCGCACCATTGAGGAGGCGCTGGATCGGGCGAGGCCGGCCGAGCGCCAGGGCTACCGCCATTCCTACGACATGCTTGGCGAAGCCGCGCGCAGCGCGGCGGATGCCGAGCGCTATTTCGTCGCCTATAACGCCGCCATCGCCGCCATCGGCGCTTCGGCCCGGCGCCCCGATATCTTTGCCGCACCTGGCATTTCAGTGAAGCTCTCGGCGCTACATCCGCGCTACGAGGAGAGCCAGCGACAGCGCGTGCTTGGCGAGCTCGGACCGCGTCTTGGCGCGCTGGCGCGGCGCGCGCAGGCGGTCGGGATCGGCTTCACCATTGATGCCGAGGAGGCCGACCGGCTCGACCTTTCGCTTAACCTATTCGCAGCGTTGGCGCTCGATCCCGCGCTCGCCGGCTGGGACGGGCTGGGCCTTGCCGTTCAGTGCTATCAAAAGCGAGCGTTGCCGCTGATCGACTGGCTCGCGGCGCTTGCCCGCCGCGGCAAGCGCCGGCTGATGCTGCGGCTGGTCAAGGGCGCCTATTGGGACAGCGAGATCAAGCACAGCCAGGAGCGCGGACTCGAGGGATATCCCGTCTTCACCCGCAAGCTCGCGACCGACGTCTCCTATCTCGCCTGCGCCCGCCGCGTCCTGGCGGCACCAGACGCCTTCTATCCGCAGTTCGCCACCCACAATGCGCATACGCTTGCGGCCGTGCTCGATCTCGCCGGCGCGCGGCGCGACTACGAGTTCCAGCGGTTGCACGGGATGGGCGAAGCGCTTTACGAGCAGGTCGTCGGGAAAGACAAGCTCGATCGTCCCTGCCGCGTCTACGCTCCGGTCGGCGGTCATGAGGATCTCCTGGCCTATCTCGTGCGGCGCCTGCTCGAGAACGGCTCAAACACTTCTTTCGTCAACCGGCTGGTCGACGAGCGGGCGCCGATCGACGAGATTGTCGCCGATCCTGTGGCACGCCTCGCCGCGCTGTCGAGCAAGCCGCATCCGCGTATCCCGCTGCCGCGCCATCTCTACGGCGCCGCCCGGCGCAATGCGCGCGGCATCGATCTCTCCGATCCGCTGCGGCTGGCTGAGCTGGCGGAGGCGATGACTTACGCGATCGAGCCCTGGCATGCCGCGCCGATCATCGGCGGCAGCGAGCGCTCCGCCGCCGTCCGGCCGGTGCGCGACCCTGCCGACCGCCGGCGCGAGCTCGGCACCGTCGCCGAGGCGACGCCGGAGCATCGCGACGAGGCACTGGCGCGCGCCGCTGCCGCCGCGCCGAGCTGGGATCGCGTCGACGCCGAGGAGCGCGCATCCCATCTCGAGCGCGCTGCCATGCTCATGGAGGAGCGCCTGCCCGCTCTCATGGCGCTCCTTCTGCGCGAAGGGGGGCGGACCATTCCCGATGCGCTCTCGGAGGTGCGCGAGGCGGTCGATTACTGCCGCTATTACGCGCAACGAGCGCGCGCGGAATTCGCCGACGCCGAGACGCTGCCGGGGCCGACGGGAGAGCGTAATACGCTGGCGCTGCACGGCCGTGGCGTCTTCGCCTGCATCGCGCCGTGGAATTTTCCGCTGGC
>JASHRZ010000687.1 GCA_030037055.1 Alphaproteobacteria bacterium | reverse complement strand
ACGGTCCGCGCGCTGCCGCCGCCGCTCGACCTCATCGGCACTGCCGAGCAGTTCCGTTTCCGCCGCTTTGCGGATTATGTCGCGGCGCTCGACGCTGCGCCGGCCGCCACCAACGCGGCGCTGCTGGTGGGGCATTCGACCTTGCGCGCCACGGCGATGGACCGCTTCGACCGGCCCGCGAGCGAGAGCGAGGTGGCGGCCATGCGCGAGCGCCTTGCCGAGGCGCTGGAAGCTGGCGCGATCGGGCTTTCCAGCGGTCTCTGGTACGCGCCCGCCAGCGCCGCGCCGCCTTCCGAGCTGGCGGCGCTGGCCAAGACGCTCCATCCCGCGGGCGCGATCTACACCACCCATATGCGCGATGAGCAGAGCCGCGTCCTCGACAGCCTCGAGGAGAGCTTCGCCGTGGGACGCGAGGCCGGGGTGCCGGTGGTGATCTCGCATCACAAGGTGGCGGGAAAGCAGAATTTCGGCTTGACGCGCCAGACGCTGCCGAAGATCGAAGCGGCGATGGCCACGCAGCCGATTGGGCTTGACGTCTATCCCTATATCGCCTCCTCCACCGTGCTGCGGCGGGACTACATCGCCGTGGCGCCCAAGATCCTCATCACCTGGTCAAAGAGCCATCCCGAGGCGACCGGGCGCGAGCTTGCAGCAATCGCCCAAGAATGGGGCGTGAGCCAGGAGGAAGCCTGCGACCGCCTGCAGCCGGGCGGCGCGATCTATTTCACCATGGACGAGGCGGATGTGCGCCGCGTGCTCGCCTTCGAGCACACCATGATCGGTTCGGACGGCCTGCCGCACGATGTCCATCCTCACCCCCGGCTCTGGGGCACCTTCGCACGCGTGCTGGGATATTACTGCCGCGAGGAGAAGCTCTTCGCGCTGGAAGAGGCGGTGCGGCGCATGACAGAGCTGCCGGCCGAGCGCTTCGGCTTGACCGGCCGCGGCCGGCTCGCGCCCGGCGCCTATGCCGACATCACCGTGTTCGACGCCGCGGCAATCATCGACCGCGCTAGCTTCGCCGAGCCGACCCGGCCCGCCGCGGGCATCCATCTCGTGCTGGTGAACGGGCAAGCGGTGTGGCGCGAGGGCGCCACTACCGGCGCGCGCCCCGGCCACGCGCTCCGCCGCCAGGCAATGCAGCGGGAGCGGCGGGCCGCTGGCTGAAGCTACGGGCGCGTCGCCGCCAAACCCGGGTGAACGGCAACGCCCCGCAGACGCTTGTCATATGTCCACAACACGGCGCCCGCGGTCAGGCTGACCGCAGCCAGCAGATGGGCAGCGACATATCCGATGCCGCGCCCGAACAGCACATGCTGATCGATGAGATAGAGCGCCTCCGCATCGCTAGCGACGCCGGCGCGGGAGAGGTCTGACAGCGCGCCCAGAACGAGTTCGCATTAAACCAAATTCCCGAGAGCGAGTTCGCCGATCACGAAGGGATGCACCAGAACCATGCCCCCTTCGAGCAGGTCGGAGAGCGCCCGGTTGCCGCCGCGCAGGTGATCCGCCCAAACCGACGTATCAACCAGGATCACCGGGCGATGGGCCGGCGCCGCGGCGAGCCTTCACATCGGGTTCACTGCCGCCCAGACGCGCCAGGAGAGCCTGTGCTTTGGTCACAAGCTCGTCGTCGAGCGCAAGGGTCGTACGCATCCGGCTCTCCGGGGACGGCACGGATATTGTCATCATTTGATCCTGATTAGCTCGGGTCGCGATGCTTGCGCGGCCGCCGGCCTAGGATCGCGGTTACCGCCGCAGCACGAACTCCTGCCATGGGCGGCGTTTCTCCCAGCCGGCGCGCTCGAGCTCGGGGGTCTGGGCCTCGCTCTCTGGATAGCCCAGGCAGAAATATCCCAGGAAGATCCACTCGGCTGGCACGTCGAGGATGCGCGTCATCGCAGCGGGATCGAGGATCGAGACCCAGCCGAGGCCGAGCCCTTCGGCGCGTGCCACCAGCCAGAGCGTGTGGATCGCCATCACCGCCGAATAATCCGCCATCTCCGGCATGGTGCGCCGACCGAGGCCGTGGCCCTGCGTCGTGCCGCGATCGGCAAAGACGGCAAGATGCACCGGCGCCTCATCGAGACCGGCGAGCTTGAGGCTGGCATAGCGCTGCGCACGCTCGCCGGCATAGGCGCCGAGGGCATCGGCATTGCAGCGCGCGAAATCCTCGCGCACTGCGGCGCGGCGCGCGGCGCCCTCCACCAGCACGAAGCGCCAGGGCTGGCTCAGCCCGACCGAGGGCGCGAGCGCGGCGAGCTCCAGCAGGCTCTCCACCGCGCCCGGCGGCAGGGGCTCGCGGCGGAAGCGACGGACGTCGCGGCGCCAGACGATGAGATCACGCAGCCTGGCGCGGAAGTCTGCGTCGAACCCGGTCATCGCTTGCCGCGCGCGTCGACCGGCCAGATATCGACCAGCCTGTCGCCGCGAAAGACGTGATAGACGTCATAGAGATTGACGGTAGGATCGCAATGCGGCGTCACGCATTCGATCCGGGCGGCGAGCGCAGGCCTGGCCGCGCCCGGCGGCAGCGTCAGCTTGCCGTGCTCGTCGCCGAAGAATTCGTAGCGGCTGCCCGGCGGCGCGCCCGCCGCCACCTCCGGCGCCGGCCCATCGGTGGCGAAGCTTTTGAGGCCGGCATCGCAGGTGACGTAAGCCGGCGCGTTGACGCTCATGACGGAAGTCGCGACGAAAAGCGCGGTCTCGAAGGGCGGAGCGTTGCGGCCGTCGCCGAGCGCGCGCCGATAATCCACGTCCATGAAGACGTAGGATCCCACCTGCAACTCGGTGTAGACCTGCGCCTCGGGATCGAGGTCGAAGGTGCCGGTGCCGCCGCCGCTGACGATTGGCACGGCGATGCCGGTCTCGCCGAGCCGCCGCAGGATGCCGCGCAGCCGGTCGGCCGCGGCGAGCGCGCGGGCACGGCGCTCGGCGCGGATGGGGATGTGCTGCAAATTGCCGGAATAGGACTGGATGCCGCGGAAGACCAGTGCATCGGCCGCGACCGCGGCGCGCACCAGGGCGGCGAGATCGGCCTCGCCGGCGCATCCGGTGCGGCCCTGGCCCGCGTCGAAATCGACCAGCACATCGAGCGGTTTGCCCGAAGCTGCCGCAGCGCGGTCGAGTGCCGCGAGATTGTCGGGATGGTCGACGACCACGCTCAATCCCGATGCCGCGGCGTTGAGCGCCATAAGCCGCGCGATCTTTGGCGGCGTCACCTGCGGCGAGGTGATGTGCAGGCCGGCAATGCCGGAAGCCGCCAGCACCTCCGCCTCGCCCAGCGTGGCGCAGCAGACGCCGAGCGCGCCCGCCGTCACCTGCATCGCCGCGATGCGCCCCGATTTATGCGTCTTGGCATGAGGGCGCAGGCCCACGCCGGCGGCGCGGGCATGGGCCGCCATGGCGGCGATGTTGCGCTCAAGCGCGTCGAGATCGAGCAGCAGCGCCGGCGTGTCGAGCGCCTGGCGGCCGCCGGGTTGGCCGATGAGCGCGGCGTTGGGGCCGAGATCGGGCATGCCGGCATCATCACCGCGGCGGCGGGCGAGATCAACCCGCCTGCTCGGGGATGGCGCCGCCATCCGCCTCGCGCAGATGGCAGGCGAGGAGGCGGCCGGGCGCCACGACGCGCAGCGCCGGCTCCTCGACGCGGCAGCGCTCCTGCGCATAAGGGCAGCGGGTGTGGAAGCGGCAGCCGGCGGGCGGGCTGATCGGGCTGGGCACCTCGCCGGCGAGGATGATGCGCTTGCGGCGCGCGTCGGGATCGGGCAGCGGCACGGCCGAGAGCAGCGCCTCGGTATAGGGATGGAGCGGCGCCGAGAACAGCGCATCCTTGGCGGCAAGCTCGACGATCTTGCCGAGATACATCACGGCAACGCGGTGGCTGATGTGCTCGACCACGGCGAGATCGTGGGCGACGAAGAGATAGGAGAGGCCGAGCTCCTGCTGCAGATCCCGCAGCAGGTTCACCACCTGCGCCTGAACCGAGACGTCGAGCGCCGAGACCGGCTCGTCGCAAACGATGAGACTCGGATTGAGCGCCAGCGCGCGCGCGATACCGATACGCTGGCGCTGGCCGCCGGAGAATTCATGGGGATACCGGCGCATCGCCTCTGGGGGCAAGCCCACCTTTGCAAAGAGGTCGACGACGCGCTCCTTGAGCGCCGCGCCGCGGGCGACCCCGAAATTGGCCAGCGGCTCCGCCACGATCTCGCCGACCGAGAGGCGCGGGTTGAGCGAAGCATAGGGGTCCTGGAAGACCGCCTGCAGCTCGCGGCGATAGGGCCGCATCGCACGCGGCGAGAGATGGTCGATGCGCTCGCCGCGCAGCCTCACCGTGCCGGCGGTGGGCTCGACCAGCTTGAGGATCGCCTTGCCCGCGGTCGATTTGCCGCAGCCGCTCTCGCCGACAAGGCCCAGCGTCTCGCCTTCGGCGATGGCGAAGCCGATGCCGTCGACGGCGCGAACCTCGCCGACGACGCGCGAGAGCACGCCCTTGCGTACGGGAAAATACTTCTTGAGGCCGTCGACCTCGAGCAGCGGGCGCGCGGCATTCATGGCGGAAGCCGCGCGCTTTCGAAGCAGGCGGCGAGATGCGCGGGTCGCTTCAGTTCGAGCGGCGGCGCCTCGGCGCGGCAGCGCCCGGTGGCATAGGCGCAGCGCGGCGCGAAGGAGCAGCCGACGATGGCCTCGCGCAGCGACGGCACCACGCCGGGAATCTCGGCGAGCCGCGGCGGCGCGGCGCGGCCGAGCGTCGCGCCCAGACGCGGAACCGAAGCGAGCAGCCCCAATGTGTAGGGATGGCGCGGATGGCGGAAGAGGTCGCGCACCGGCGCCTCCTCGACCTTGCGGCCGGCATACATGACAATGACGCGCTCGGCCATCTCGGCGACCACGCCGAGATCGTGCGTGATGAGCAGGATCGCGGCGCCGATGGCGGATTTGAGATCGCGCATGAGGTCGAGGATCTGCGCCTGGATGGTGACATCGAGCGCGGTGGTGGGCTCGTCGGCGATCAGCAGCTTGGGACGGCAGGCGAGCGCCATGGCGATCATCACCCGCTGGCGCATGCCGCCGGAAAGCTCGTGCGGATATTGGCGCGCGCGGCGCTCGGGCTCGGCAAGCCGCACCAGACGCAGCATCTCGACGGCGCGTGCCCGGGCGGCGCGGGCGTCGAGATGCTG
>JASHRZ010000686.1 GCA_030037055.1 Alphaproteobacteria bacterium | reverse complement strand
CTCAGCAACACAGGGCCCGGCAAGCGCGGGCGGTTTTTCAAGCATCGGCGCGTCACTGGTCGCGGTTTGTGGTCTCCTTCTGGTTCCGAACGGTCAGGCCCTCGCTTCAATGAGGCCGACGCGCGCGCGCCTCAGATATGCCGCTGACACCGCTGTCAATGAGCGGCGATGACGAGGTGACGCACATTGGCCTCGGCTGTCCTAAGCCGGATATCTCACGCAGGCACGCGCTGCGAGGGCGGTCTTTGGCGCCAGGGCAGGAGCCCGGACGCGCCGCGATGCCATAGAGCGAAATCGCGGCATGAAGCGGAGTTCGCGGCCATCCCCCACCCGGCGGCGTCCGCGGTTGCGCGGGCGCTGCCATCGATCCGCTTCACGGCTCGATCCCTCACGGGCGAGGGGCATCGGTCAACTCATGATTCTGGACGATCGCAACACGCTCTGAACACGCCCGGGCGATCAAACGAGCCGGCGATACATCGATGGGCCGTACCTCCGCTGCAAGACGGCTCGTGCGTCCGTCAAGACGCGGTCCTGCGGGCGCTCCTCAGAGCGTGCGAATTTATGCGGCAGGATTGGATCAAGGATGGTGCGTCCTTCGCCAAGCGCGCTGTGCGCACCAGCTCAGGATGAGGAAGTTTCTTTGTGCCATCGCCAACTTGTCCTCATCTCCGAGCTGCCGCCCGAAAGGCGGCTGTCGAAGGACGCACGCTGGATCTACAGTCCTTCTTTCGATCACTGGTGATCCTTTCATGCGCCGGTTGGCTGCCGAGCTAGGCATGCTGGATCTGCAGTCCTTCTTTCGATCACCGGCTATTCTTCGTGCGCTCTCGAGATGAGGAAATCCTTGGTGGCATAAGGAAAATCGCCGCCGCCTCAACGCGGCGAGCCTACTCCGCCGCGGTCGCCCGCGCGGCCGGGGCGCGGAAGGCGGCCAGGAGGCTCGCCTCGCGCTCCTTGGCCTTCACCAGGTTGCGCCACTTGATGTGGCCGAAGCCGCGGATCTGCTCGGGCACGCGCGCGATCTCGACGGCAAGCGCGTGGTTGTCGGGAGTGAGCGCCGCGCAAAGCTCGTTAAGCACCGCTTGGTAGTCGGCGATCAGCTGGCGCTCCATCCGCCGCTCGGCGGTCACGCCGAAGATGTCGAACCGCGTGCCGCGCAGCCACTTGAGCCGGGCCAGCAGCTTGAAGGCGTCGAACACCCAGGAACCGTAGGCGCTCTTCTGAAACGCGCCCGTCACGGGATCGCGCTTGGCGAAGAGCGGCGGCGCCAAGTGGAACTCGAGGGTGAAGTCGCCCTCGAACTGCCGGTGGAGCTGGCGCAGGAAGGCGCCGTCGGTATAAAGCCGCGCCACCTCGTACTCGTCCTTGTAGGCCATGAGCTTGAAGAGGTTCTTCGCCACCGCCTCGGCAAGGCCCGAGAGGCCGCGGCCGCGCGCCCTTTCCGCCGCCTCGACCGCGGCGACGGCGTCGCGATAGCGCCGGGCATAGGCGGCGTCCTGATAGTCGGCGAGGTAGCGGGCGCGGCGCTCGACCAGCTCGGCGAGGCCCGGCGCCGGCGCCGCTTCCTCCGGCAGCACCGGCCGCACCAGGGCCTCCACCTTGGCGCGGTCATAGGCTGCAAGCCGGCCCCAGGCGAAGGTGCGCTTGTTGCTCTCGACGGCGACGGCGTTCAGCTCGATGGCGCGCTCGATCGCGGCGAGGCCGAGCGGCACCAGCCCCTTCTGGACGGCGTAGCCCAGCATGAACAGGTTGGTGGCGATGCTGTCGCCCATCAGCGCCGTGGCAAGGCCGGTGCCGTCGAGGAACTCGGCGCCGCCATCGCCCGCCGCCGCTTTCAGCGCGCGCTGCATGGCGAGCGTCTCGAAATCGATGTCGGGGTTGACAACGAAAGCGGCGGTGGGCGCGAGATAGGAATTGACGATGGCGCGGGTCACGCCGTGCTCCACCCGCGACAGCGCCGCCGGGCTCGCCGCCACTACCATGTCGCAGGCGAGCAGCAGGCCGGCGCCGCCCGCGGCGATGCGCACCGCGTGGAGATCTTCGGGCCCGGGGGCGAGCCGCACATGGCTCATCACCGCGCCGTTCTTCTGCGAGAGCCCGGAGAAGTCGAGCACCGTGCCGCCCTTGCCCTCGAGATGCGCCGCCATGCCGATCAGCGCGCCCAGGGTGATGACGCCGGTGCCGCCGATGCCGGTGATCAGGATGCCATAGGCCTCGCCGAGCGGCCGCTCCGGCGGCGCGGGGAGAAGGGCGAAAGGGTCCTCGGCCAACGCGGTCGCGGGCTTGGGGAGCTTGCGCGGCCGCCCGCCATGGACGGTGACGAAGCTCGGGCAGAAGCCCTTGAGGCAGGAGAAATCCTTGTTGCAGTTCGACTGGTCGACGGCGCGCTTCCTCCCGAACTCAGTCTCGACCGGCTTCACCGAGACGCAGTTCGAGGCCTCCGAGCAGTCGCCGCAGCCTTCGCAGACGCGCTCGTTGATGAAGACACGCTTGTCCGGATCGGGGAACTGGCCGCGCTTGCGCCGGCGCCGCTTCTCCGCGGCGCAGGTCTGGTCGTAGACCAGCACGCTGAGGCCGGGCACCTCGCGCAACTCGCGCTGCACCGCGTCGAGCGCGTCGCGGTGGCGGATCTCGACGCCGGGGGCGAAGCCGGCATCGGCGGGATATTTGTCGGGGTCGTCGGTGACCACGACGACGCGCCCGGCGCCTTCGGCCGTCACCTGCTGCGTGATTTGCGGCACGGTGAGATGGCCTTCGACCGGCTGGCCGCCGGTCATAGCAACGGCGTCGTTGTAGAGCACCTTGTAGGTAATGTTGACGCCCGACGCGGCGGCGGCGCGGATGGCCAAGAGCCCGCTATGCGAGTAGGTGCCGTCGCCCAGATTCTGGAAGACGTGCCGCTCCTTGGTGAAGGGCGCCTGGCCGATCCAGTTGGCGCCTTCGCCGCCCATGTGGGTGATCGTCGCCGTGTGCCGCGCCGGCACGTACATCGCCATGGCGTGGCAGCCGATGCCGGCCATCGCGCGGCTGCCCTCGGGAACGCGCGTCGAGGTGTTATGCGGACAGCCCGAGCAGAAGAAGGGCGTGCGCTGCGTCGCCGGCAGCGGCGCGTTCAGCAGCCTGTCGAAGGATTCGAGCCGCGCCAGGCGCTGCGCGAGGTGCGGGCTCTCCTCGCCTAGCCGTTTCAGGCGCAGCACGATCGCGCGTGCCACCATGGTGGGCGTAAGCTCGCCCGGGCTCGGCAGGAGGGGCGCGCCGGTCTCGTCCTCCTTGCCCACCACCGTCGGGCGCCGCGCGGCCTCGAGGTTGTAAAGCAGGCGGAGGAGCTGATCCTCGATGAAGCCGCGCTTTTCCTCGACGACGAGAACGTCGCGCAGCCCCTCGGCGAAGCGCCGCGCGCCCTGGGGTTCGAGCGGCCAGGTGAGGCCCACCTTGTAAAGCCTTATGCCGAGCGCCCCCGCCGCCTTGTCGTCGATGCCGAGATCGGCGAGCGCCTGGCGGACGTCGAGATAGGCCTTGCCGGTGGTGATGACGCCAAGCCGCGCCGCGGGCGGATCGATGACCAGCCGGTCGATGCGGTTGGCGCGGACGAAGGCGGAAGCCGCCGCCATCTTCGGCCCGTGCAGCCGGCGCTCGGCCTCGAGCGGCGGATCGGGCCAGCGGATGTTGAGCCCGCCCCGCGGCATCGCGAAATCCTCGGGGAGCACGATGTCGAGGCGCGCGGGATCGACATGGACCGAGGCGCTGCTCTCGACCGTCTCGCTGATCGCCTTGAACCCGACCCAGCAGCCGGAGAAGCGCGAGAGCGCGAAGCCCAAGAGGCCGAAATCGAGATACTCCTGCACCGTCGCGGGGTTCAGGATCGGGATCATCGCCGCCTGGAAGATGTGCTCGCTCTGATGCGCGAGCGTCGAGGACTGGCAGCCGTGATCGTCGCCGGCAAGGGCGATGACCCCGCCATGGGGCGAGGTGCCGGCGGAATTGGCGTGCTTCAGCGCGTCGGTGGAGCGGTCGACGCCGGGGCCTTTGCCGTACCAGATGCCGAAGACGCCGTCGACCGTAGCGCCAGGGAAGAGGTTCACCTGCTGGCTGCCCCAGACCGCGGTCGCGGCCAGGTCCTCGTTCAATCCGGGCTGGAAATGAATATTGTCCTGCTCGAGAAAGCGCCGCGCCTGCCACAGCGCATGGTCATACGTGCCGAGCGGCGAGCCGCGATAGCCCGAAATGAAGCCGCCGGTGGCAAGGCCCGCCGCGCGGTCGCGCCGGCGCTGCAGCATCGGCAGCCGCACCAGCGCCTGCACGCCGGAGAGATAGATGCGGCCGGATTGGAGCGTGTATTTGTCGTCGAGCGTCACCGCGGCGAGCTGCATGCCCGTTCTCCCCGGTCTTCCCAGGCCTTCGCGAGCTTAGGAAGATTCGTCCGGCCTGACAATGCCGCCGGGTCGGCGGCGTGGCGGGTGTCCGTCCCTCGACAGGCGCGCTGCGCGCGGCAGCTCAGTCCACATGTCCCTGGAGGAGAGAGGTGAGCGGCCTCGACTCATGCCGTAGCGAGGGTTGCGCCGGATGGGCCGGCGGCGAGCCTCAATGCATGGGAGACCGCTGAGGATGAAGGATACGCTCTATCTCGGTCTGGATAGAGACGGCAAGCATATCGAAGCGGTGGCGGAGCCGCTGCCGCACGGGGAGGTGCGGTACTGGGGTCGGATCGCCAACGAGCCTGCATCGGTGGAAAGGCTGGTGAAACGGCTACGGCAGGATGGCCGGGACCTGGCGGTGTCTTAGGAAGCTGGGCCTTGCGGCTACGGGCTTTATCGCCAGGTGAACGGCAAACCAGCGGGCCTCATCCGCAGCGGATTCAGGCCCGCACTCGAATTCAGTGCAAGGCAGGCCCGCGACGTATCCACGGTCAGGTGGTCCAACCTACGCATCAGAGAT
>JASHRZ010000685.1 GCA_030037055.1 Alphaproteobacteria bacterium | reverse complement strand
TAAACCACCTCATACGTGATCTTTTCCGTTCCTGCCTTATCCCCGGCCTCGAAGCGCACGACGTAGGCCGGGATCAGGAACCCATTACACTGTTTCTGACTGGGCTCGACCTTTGTCTCTTCGATGATGAGTTTCCCAATGGTTGGCTTCGAAGTGTGGACAATCTTGGGGATTGGTCCGGCCTGACAGCTCTTTGTGTTGATTTGGTAGTAGGTGCCGATCTGAACCGTCGCCCCTAGCTTGACCGTGAAATCGCGCGTCTTGGTTTGCGTGTCGGTTTGCGCGGCGGCAGTTCCGGCACTCGCGGCCACGGTGATCGCGGCCAGGTAGACGATTGCTTTCATGATATCCTCCTCTGTTGTTCCAGACACTCGGCCAAGGTTTGAGCTGATTGGCGCGCCCGGGCACGCGGAGTCGCGCACGACTGCGAGATGTGTGAACCAATCGAGCTACGCGTTTCGAACGCCGCAGCCGCGCGTATTCGGGCGATGGCTTAGGCCGCCGATGTTATCGAGCAATCACTCCCTTGACAAGCGCGCGAGCTATAAGCCGAAAGCCAGATCCTTGAGGCAAAGTTCACTTGCTTGTCATGGTTGATGGTCAATGTTTGGCCGCTTCTTGCAGCTGCGGCGGCTTCGGTCTGTCTTCTGGCGCAAGCAAGCTGCAACCAGCGTAAGATCGGCGTGGACGGATCACGGCCTTCTGTGAGTTTGAGCTGATCGCTCCGGCGTCAGCAAGGTTGATGGTGGGGCGCGAGCCATTAGCCAGTCACCCTGCACGGCACGGGTCAGCGCGCGACGTAAACACCCGATGCGCCACCAACGGTCCAGTTGCGCCGCATACGACCCACGGACGGCACGCGAAGGGGCGTTGCCCCTTGAAAAATTTCGCAGATCGCCTAATTGAGCCTCAATACTTGTATCCGGGCCCCTCTGGCGAGGACGCCGACCCTAGGTCGGCCAACCTTGCGATGTCGGATCACCGTCCTGCGCCGATGCGCCGGGAACGGTCGATGTCGGGCTAAGGATTCACTTTCCGACATTCCGGCACGCTCCCATGGCGTACGACACGTCAACGAGGAGCCGCTATGCCGGACCCTGACACCAATCATCGCCTTGCTGAATGTGACGACCGAGGTTGCGCCTGCGAGTCGCGGACTCCGCAGTACCTCTACGCGCCGAGCGCGAGCCGAAGCCTCATGCCGCCACACGAACACCAGCTCGAGCGATTGATCGGCCACCTGCCGAACGGGTTGCAAACGATCGTTCGCTGGTTGCGGAGACCCTCGTCGCGATGGGTGCGCATCCCAGCCGGCCTGTTGCTCATCATCGGCGGTGTTCTCAGCGTCCTGCCGTTATTGGGGCTGTGGATGCTGCCCATCGGTTTGATGCTGCTGGCCGAGGACGTGCCGCTGCTGCGGACGTGGCGTGATCGCACGCTCAATTGGATCGAGCAGCGTCGGCCCTACGGGCTGCGAGATAGGACCCCATAGCCGCCTCCGCTCGCTCTGCTGCGTCCGCAGCCGCGGTGTCGAATTTTGCCGTCGCTCTCTGCGGGTGCGTCGCCCGTCGGCTCTCAGGCACGAAGAGAACAGCTAAGGCAAACAATGTCCTACGATTCCTCCGGTCATCGCATTCTTTGCGGCCGCCCTGGTTGCGATTGCGGCCGATATCAGCCTCGATCTCAGCCGAAGGAAAGTAACTTGGCAGGACCGACAATGGCTTCTAGTCCCGGTGACAGCGAAGCTGCTGTCAATTTTTATGGTCTTACGCTGGAGCCTTTCCCCAACAACCCATCGAACCACGATTGCAAACAGCAGCCTCGTGTGAGCACGGCTCCTCTCGGGCAATCAATAGCGGGGATTGCGCCGCGGAGAGCGCGGCTGAAATCGCCCGACCGTGACGCTCATGCGTCGGGCGTCGCCGCCACGGAGCCACTTGGAGGATGGGCATGCACTGGTTGACGGACCCCCAGGTCTGGGCGAGCCTTCTGACGTTGACCGTCCTCGAAATCGTGCTCGGCCTTGATAACCTGCTCTTTATCGTCATTCTTGCAGGCCGGTTGCCGGGCGGACAGGCTGAGCGGGCGCGGCAGTTAGGCCTCGCCTTGGCGGTGATTACCCGGCTGTTGTTGCTCGGCTCGATTGCCTGGCTTATTGGACTTACCCGGCCGGTGTTTGAGGCGCTGGGGCATCCGGTCTCCTGGCGGGACATCGTCCTCATCGGAGGCGGCCTCTTTCTGCTTTACAAGGGTACCCGGGAAATCCACAACCGGCTGGAAGGCGAATGGTCGCACGAGCAGGCGGGACACGCCGGCTTCGCCGCAGTGGTCGTGCAGATCGTGGTATTCGACATGGTGTTTTCGCTCGACAGCGTGATTACGGCCGTCGGCATGGCTGAACATCTCTGGGTGATGGCGGTCGCCATTATCATCGCCGTCATGATCATGCTGCGAGCGGCGGGCCCGCTATCCGCCTTCATTGACCATCATCCGACGGTGAAGATGCTGGCGCTG
>JASHRZ010000684.1 GCA_030037055.1 Alphaproteobacteria bacterium | reverse complement strand
ATGGCAGGAACCGCCCGGAAACGGTCTATTTTCTCGGCTTCACGCTGTATTGCACGCGCGACCAAAAAGCAACTTCAAGGTTGGAATGCGCACCGAAAAGACTCGCTTACGGCGCAGCCTTCTGTCACTGCAGGACCTGATGCGGCGAATACGGCATCTGCCGATCCCGGAGCAGGCCGGGGCCATTAACGCTGTCTTGCGCGGTCACCACGCCTGCTAGGCATTGCCGGAAACATCCGGGCTTTGCAGAAGGTGTATCGGGCCGTGGAGCGTTACTGGCGAAAGATGCTCTCTAGCCGCAGCTGGGCAGGCCGCCACCTGACTTGGTCGCTATTCAACCAGCACAAAGACCGCACGCCGTTACTGCGACCTAAACTGCGCCTCCCATACCGGGCGTTGCAGGCCCTCGCAGTGCTGTGAACCACCAGCCGAAGAGCGTAGTGCGGGAAATCCGCACGCTACGTTCTGTGGGAACCGGGGGCGGGTGACCCCCTCCGGTGACCCGGTGGGCGGGGAGCAATCCTCGTCCGTACCGCGACCCTAGTGGCCTTTTTCGGCCATACCTTTCCTGCGTGTACCAACAAACTGCATTGAGGTAAGTTGGACTTCGACAGCGGAGAGGTTCGCCTTGTCACCCGCCCGCGCCGGACGCAAGCTGACAGCACTTCTGGCGGCCGATGTGGTCGGATATGGCCGGCTGACCGGACCCGCCGGCGCGGTGGCGATTGCCCGCCTTCAAATGCACCGGCGCGACACAATCGCCGCGGCCATTGCCGCGCACCAAGGTGAGTCATGAGGACCATCTCGCAGAGCCGCGATCTCCTCGCGGCCCTGCTCGTCCTGTCATTTGGTTGTTCAGGTTGCCTCTTTCTCGTTGCGGCTGCAGATACCGGCCCTGGTCCACCCGCCGCGCTGGCGGCAGGCCAGGCGCCGCCGCTGCCGCAGCCGGGTCCGCTGGCGGCGCCGCGCTCCAAGGAGCAGGTCGGTTTTCCCGCCGCGCTTACCGCCTCGGTGATCCCGCCGGGCAGCCCGCTCACCCCGGCCGCGGTTGCGCTCGGCGAGAAGCTGTTCTTCGAAAGCCGCCTGTCCGGTAATGGTACCGTCGCCTGTGCCACCTGCCACGACCCTGCGCGCGCCTTCACCGACAACCGGCCCCTGTCCATCGGCATCCATGGCCGCGTCGGCCAGCGCAATGCGCCGACCATCCTGAACGCGCTCTATAACGAGACACAGTTCTGGGACGGCCGGGTTCATACGCTCGAGCAGCAGGCGGCGCTGCCGATCACCAATCCATTGGAGATGGGCTCTGCCAGTCTCGGCGATGCCGTGTCGAAAATCGCCGGCGACAAAGAGTACCAGGCGCAATTCAAGGAAGCCTATGGCGGCGGCGTGAACGCCGAGGACATGCTGCGCGCCATCGCGACCTATGAGCGGACGCTCGCCTCGTTCGATTCGCCGTTCGACCATTTCGTCGCGGGAGACGCCGCCGCCATCAGCGATTCGGCCAAGCGCGGCTGGGATCTGTTTAATACCAAGGCGCAGTGCAACCGCTGCCACGCCCTGACCGAGGAGAAGCGCGACACCACGGTGTTCACCGACAACGACTTCCACAATATCGGCATCGGCATCCTGCGGCATCGCGTGGTGCCTCTGGCGCAGCAGGCAGAGCGCGAGCTCGCGCAAGGCGATCTGCAGGCGATCGACACCGCAGCGATCACCAGCGATCAGTCGGTGCTCGGGCGCTTTCTCGTGACGAAGAAGCCGAGCAACATCGCCGCCTTCAAGACGCCGGACCTGCGCAACGTGCTGGTGACCGGGCCTTACTTCCATGACGGCTCGCAGGAGACGCTGTGGGACGTGGTGGACCATTACAACAAGGGCGACGGTCTGCAGAATCCGTGGCTCGACGAGGACATCCAGCCGCTGGCGCTGACAGAGCCCGAGATCGACGATGTCGTGGCCTTTCTCGCCTCGCTGACCAGTCCGCAATATAAGGCCCTGGGCGACCAGGAATATGCCCGACAGCTCGCCCGCTCCAAGGTGAGCCGACCGCAGCGCGATACGGCGCGCGCCTTCGGCCCGAAGCCGGTGCAGCCAAAGCCTCCTCCATTTTGATGTCGTAGCGAGCGCCTTTGTCTGCGCCTCGCTCGGCATCGCGCCGACGGTGCGCGGACTATCTCGCCTACTGGGTCGACTAATGACGAGCTCGCCATAAGTCGAGTAATCAGCAGGAGTACATAATGCGAAGGAGACGGGCTTTTGCCGCTGTTTGCCGGCAATAGAGCTTCATCTCCTCCGCATTATTTTTTGCTGTTAGCTACAGTGAGTCGAGCCACGCTCGAACGCTGCTGTCGCGCTTCCATCGCGGCAGTTTGCCGGTAGACCGCACCCCGACGCGTTCAAGCGCTTTGCGTTTTGTCTTCAGGTTGGCTTGGGCGTAGTGATTGGTGGTATCGAGGCTGACGTGGCCGAGCCAACTTCTGATATGTCTACAAAGAGCCAAGCCGTTTCTCCGCAGCGTCGGCCTACGTTTTCCAATCCGAGAAGAGCGCGTTAATGGTGGAAAAGTAGTCGTTGCCGGTATTGCAGCCGTGCCGATCGACTATCTCATGCACGAGAACGATGCCGGCTGGCAGATCATTGACGTTTATCTCAGCGGCACCGTGAGCGAGCTCGCCACCCGGCGGTCGGAGTTCTCCGCCGTCATGCGCCGCGGCGGCGCCGACGCGCTGGTCGACGTGCTGCAGAAAAAGGCCGCGCAGCTGGGCGGCTGACCGGCTATTTC
>JASHRZ010000683.1 GCA_030037055.1 Alphaproteobacteria bacterium | reverse complement strand
GCTCATCGCCGCCGGCGGCGCCGAGCCGGTGCTGGTGATGCCGGCCGACCTCGCCGCCGAGGAGGCGGTCGCCATGGTGCGTTTCTTCGCGCCCTTGCGCGCCAACACGCTGCTGCCGACGCGTCTTGACCTCGTGCTCCGCCTCGGCGGCATGCTGGCGGCCGCCGATGCCGGACGCCTGGCGCTGCCCGCCTCCGGCGTCACGCCGCATTTCGCCTTCGGCCTCAGGCCGCTGACGCCGGAGACCTTGGCGCGCCACATGCTCGCCAGCGCGCTGCGCGAGCAGCGCGCGCTCGTGAGCGCCGCCTGACCCGCGCTAATCGCGGCAGCGGCGATCGCTGTTGTCGGCAGCGGCCTGCTCGGCGACGTAGCGGCGGAACTGGTCGCCGGCGAGCGACTCGGCCGTGGCGAGGAAGCTCTCCGCGTTGCGGCACATCGTAGCCACCGGCTGCGCGCCGACGCGCAGCGACACCTCGTTGGCGAGCTGCGTCAGGTAGGAATCGAAGCGCGCCTCGGCATGGCTCGCGCCGGCGCGGCGGAAGCGCTCGATAATCAGCTGCTGGTAATCCACCAACGCCGCCCGGTTGCGGCGCGCGAAAGCAGTGTAGGTCTGCGCGCCGCAGGTATCGCTCACCACCATGAGCTCGGTCTGGAAGCGAATCGCCTGCTCGGCCTCGATCTCTTGGCCTCGCAGGCACTGCGGCGTCGCCGCCGCGGCCCACGCGGCCGACCCGAGCAACAGAACGGCAGCCGTTGCGACCTTGATCATTCCTCTCACCATGTGCTGATGCGAGCGACGCGATGAATGATGCCGCGTCACGCGTTAACGAGCAATTGCGACTCGCACCGCCACGGAAATGACACGGAACCCGACAATTTTACCCGTATGCGCGCAACCGGCGCGGTTATGCGGAAGACGAGGCCGCCGCCGCGCGCCGCCGCCGCCGGCGCCATTGATGCATGATGGCGGCGGCGATCACGCCGACGATCAATGCGGCGAGCGCGATCATGCTGAACCTCTCGGCGATCTCGCCCAGCATGCGCTCCAGCGCGCGGCCGCAGAAATAGCCGCTGCCGACGAAGACCGTGGCCCAGAGGAAGGCGGCGAGAAAATTGAACGCGAGGAAGCGCCGCCAGGAGATGCCGCTGATGCCGAGCGCGAAGGAGGAGAAATTGCGTACGCCATAGATGAAGCGGAAGCTCAGGATGAACCATTTGTCATAGCGCTTGATCCAGCCGAGCGCGCCATCGACCGGCGATCGCCAATGCGGCCGATGCGACATCAGCCGCAAGCCGTAGCGCCGCCCGATCCAGAAATAGAATTGATCCCCGGAGAAGCTGCCGATCCAGGCGGCGAGCAGCAGCAACGGCGCGCTGAGCAGGCCTTGCGCGGCGAAGACGCCGGCAACGAGGACGAAGGTCTCGCCCTCGATGAACGTCCAGCCGAAGGCGAGGGGGTAGAACCACGCGCCGTATTGGTGGATGAGGCGCGGCACGTCCGCATCGCGCATCAGCGCGCTCAGCCACCAGACAAGCGCCACCGACGCCGCGACGGCGAGGCTGCCGCCGAGCAGGCGCAGGCGATTGGACCAAAGCGACGAAAGCAACTTCTGGGCGCCCTCTATTGTTGTACCCTTAGGGGGTAAGTGAATTTACGCGGTCCAGCCGATCAAGGTCGAGTGGAGAATGGCGCCGGCGCCGGTCGCAAGAGCCTGGCGGAGCAAAGCGTACGGCCGGATGCGCTCTGCCGACAGCGGGCATCATAGCGCAGGATTGGTCCGCGTCAGCACCCCGCCCGGGCTGGTCAGTTGACCGCGGCATAGCGCGCGCTCGCCGGGCGATGGAGCCACCAGCCCTGCTCGTTGATGGAGTAATAGGGCCGGTAGAAGCCGAGGCTCGAAGCCGGCACGACGTCGTGCTGCTGATTGTCGAGGACCAGCGCCTCGCCGCCGACATAGACCACGGTGACGGCGTGATCGAGGCCGAGGCGGGTGTCGCGCAGCACGACGACGCGCAGGCTCGAGGCCGGCACGTCGGCGGCGCGCAGCAACAGGTATTTGGCGATGGCGTAGTCCTGGCATTGGCCGCCCTTGGCGAGAAACTCGAAGGGCGTCTCCCAGTGGTTGCTCTCGTGCCAGTTGACGTAGGACGGAACATAGGGATGACGGTTGATCGCGGCATTGACGCGGTCGAGCTTGGCGCGGAGATCGAGCCCCTTCAGCGCGGCGACCAGCGCCCCCCACTCCGCAGGCTCGCAGCCTTCAACGGCGCGGGCTGAGCAGGCCGCCGCGGCCTGCCGGCGCTCGCCAGCGAAGCGCTCGAGCATGCCGTGCCATTTGAAGAAGGCGGCGCTGTCGGGCGAGAACGCCTCGCGCGTGCCGAAGAGAAGAGGCGCCTCATGGCTCGCCGCGGAGGCGGCGCCGGGCAAGGCAAGGACGAGAAGCAAAGGCACGGAGCGCGAGAACCGCATCGGGGGCCTCGTTCGGAAGCCCCGCTATCTCCTAAGGAGACCGGAGGCTTTGCGTCCCCGGGTCGCCCCGGGTTTGCCGCTTCGCGATGCCGCCCCGA
>JASHRZ010000682.1 GCA_030037055.1 Alphaproteobacteria bacterium | reverse complement strand
TTCCGCCGTGCGCAGCTCTTCGAGCTTTTCCGCAACCTTGCGCATGGTCGGTCGCAAGGAGCGAATGCCGAAGCGGGTAAATATCGCCTTCATCTGGTTGATAATCCGCGTTTGCTCAGTCACCAGATTCTGGCGCTCGCGGTTCGATCGCTTCGCGTCCTCCTCCTCGATTGTCGGGATCGCCACCATGCTGCAATGGCGCGTCGCGCCGCGCAGCCAGCCGAGGAAGACGCACATCAGAAGTTCCGTATCGAGACGATCGGTCTTCGCGCGCCGGTGTTCACGCCACACTGCGATGCTGGTAGGATGGATGACGTAAACTTCGACATCCCGTGCCCGCAGCCAGCGCGCTAGCCAGAACCCATCGCGGCCAGCCTCAAAGGCGACGACAATACGCTTGATGTTGCGCCCAACCTGGCCGGCTTCGCGGCGCCAACGATGCAAGAGCTTCAGCAGCGTTTCCTCGTCGGCATCGAACTTCTTGAGGGGTTGGCGTTCGACGCCGGGGACGAGCGCCGCAACCAGCCACTTCGTTTGGCTCATCTCGATCACGGCGATGATTGTGTTATCCTCCTCGAGAGCGGTGAAGGACCTGCTCGCGTGAAAATGGCGATGTTGCGACATGGGGAGCTCCGTTAGTAGCCGTTGAATAGCGCCGATGGTGCTATGCCCTCGCCGCTCGCCCGTCCGAAGGTGGACGACTTCGTGTCACGTGGGGAAGACAGGTCGCCCGGTTCTTGCCATGAGTGGACCGATTCGCAAAATCGATGTGTTCAGCCCCCGGGGAATGGTATCTTTCGGTCAAACTCGTGCCGAGGATGGACGCTAGGGGAGATGCCCGAGGGCCAAGGAGATCTCTTTGTGGATACCCGAGTCGCGGTGGAGCGGCCGCCGTCACGCGACGAGAGCCGGCCTGCGGTCTCTTATGATCGGCTCGACGACGATTCGTTGATTGCCACGCTACCCACGGCCAATATCGCGGGCTGCCTTGCGATCCTTGAGGAGATCCGTCGGCAAAGACTCGTGGAGGCGATCCCTGAGCTTGACCGCCTTTGCCAACGTTTTCGCGGCTTCGGCGCAGGCCGAATCGTTCCCGAGCAAGCGGCTGCGCTCGAGGCTCTCGCGGCGATCGGCGGCAGCGGAGCCGCCCGGGTGGGCGCGCGGCTGATCGCCCATGGCACGGTCCAAGGCGCCGCTCTGAGGAAGGCGGTCAGAATCGCCGTGGAGCTCGGTGCTACCTTGCCGCAGGAGACTGTCCTTGCCCTCTTGCGTCACCCTGACGCCGACGTCCGCACCATGCCTGCCAGTGCGTCGGGAATATGCCATCGTCCGATGTCATTCGCGCTTGCTCGATCTTCTTGAGAATCTCCACTCCAACCTGCGCAGCGCGGCCGCATGCGCTCTCGGGCGGCTCGGGAGAAGCGAAGCGCGGAGTTTTCTCATCGGGCTCTTGCGCGAGGCGCCGTCGACCGGCGTCGTCGAAGCCGTTGCCCCGGTCGCCGATCAGGAGTGCATCGTGCTCTTGGGAAGGCTGGCGCGCAAGGACACCGGCCTCCGCGCGTCGATTCTCGATGCGTTGGACGGCATCGACCATCCGCAGGCGGAAAAGGTCGCCGTTGCGCTTCGTACGGTGGAGCGAAGATCATAGGCTTGAGGTCATCGCGCAGCGCAAGGCGGTTCTCGATGCGTGATCCGAGCCGCAGACGACCACCTAGGATGATGAACTGAACGCCCGCTTGCGATATCGGGCGGAAAGGGCGAGGGGAAAGGAAGATGCCGGTATCAAAGAAGCGGCGGCGAAAAAGGACCACGGCTCGGTCACCGAAAGGCGCGTCGTCTGCAATAGCGCTTCCGGATCGGCGAGCTATGGAAGGTATTATGTCGGCGATCACGGGACGCGAAGCCGAGGACCCGGTGGCCTCGGCACAGAATCTGATGTACGAGGCATGGGATCATCCCAGCCGGCGCACGCGCATTGATCTTGCGCACAAGGCCCTCGCGATCTCACCCTTGTGCGCGGACGCCTATGTTCTGCTCGCCGAAGAATCGGCCGCGTCGTCTGAACAGGCATTGGAGTACTTCCGCAAGGGTGTCGAGGCAGGAGAACAGGCGTTGGGGCCCGAGGGGTTCAAGGAGTACGAGGGTCATTTCTGGGGCTTCCTCGAAACGCGACCGTATATGCGCGCCCGAGCCGGGCTCGCGGCAACCCTCAATGCGCTCGGGAAAGTGGACGCAGCGATCAGCCATTATAAGGAGATGCTGAGGCTCAACCCGAACGACAACCAGGGTATTCGTTATGTCCTTGCCGGATGTCTGATGAAGCGCGGGGCGATGGAAGCGCTGAAGGAGCTGTTTAAGGAGTACGATGAGGACGGAAGCGCCCTTTGGCTCTACAGCCGGGCACTTGTTGCCTTCCGCGAACATGGACCCGGCGCAGCGGATGCTGACGCGTTCGCCAGAAGCGCAATCAGCGCGAACAGACACGTTCCTGCCGTCCTGACCGGCAGAAAACGGGCCAAACCGACGAAGAATGGCTATCTCACCGTGGGTGGGGAGGATGAGGCTGCGCACTATGTTGAAGAATGGGGCTTCGACTGGCTCACCACTCCGGGTGCGACAGACTGGTTGACAAGGATTGCCACCGCAGGAGCGCCACGGCAGAAAAAAGGGTCTTCTGATCGCTGACGATATCGTGCGCGCTATCGCGCGCAGCACTTCCGTTGACTGAGGTCAACCCGCTGTTCAGTTGGACGCGCAGGAAAGGCGGCATTTGACCCTGGGTCGCGGTAGGGATGCACATTGCTGGACACCCCCCGCCCAGATCCGGACGGGCCCGATTCGAGCATCCGGCTCCTACCTCGAGTGTCTCACGGCGAAGCGCTGGTTAGGCCAGGGGTGAAGGATGCGCGGCGCGGGAAGCCAGTGGTCGACCAGCTGCGTCATCCGCTCCCACGTGAAGCCATCCTTCTGGCTGCGCCGCCGGAGCGTGCGGCGCCAGAGGGCAGCAACGTGATGTCGAAACGCGGAGAGCGCTCGACTATTGGTGGGCACGGCATAGTACGCGAAGTGGCCAGTGACGACTTGCTTCAACCAGTGTCCCTGAGATGGAATTGGCTGGTGCATTCGTTGTCGCAGTTCCGTCTTGATTTCCTGGAGCTTCGTCCGCATGCGATCGCGCCGGCTCTTCCGCTGTAGTTGGAAGGCGCCCCGTCGAGATTTGCCGCAGATGAAGGTGAAGCCCAAGAAAGCGAAGGTCTCAGGCCTGCCAACCCCGCGCTTCTTGCGATCGGCTGCCGCGTGGCGGCCGAACTCAATCAAGCGGGTCTTGGCCGGATGGAGCGACAGCGAGAATGCGCCGAACCGCTCATGCATCGCATCAAGGAAGCGGTGGGCGTCGTCTTCATGCTCGAAGCCTGCTACCAGGTCATCGGCGTAGCGCACGACGATCATGGCGCCGCGAGCCTCGAGCCGCCGCCAGCGTTCGGCTCATAGGTCGAACACGTAGTGCGAGTAGATATTGGCGAGGAGCGGTGAGATCACCGAACCTTGGCCAGTTCCACTCTCGGCGACGGATACGACGCCACCTTCGAGGATGCCCACCTTGAGCCACTTACGGATCAGGCGGATGATGCGCTTGTCGCCGATGCGGTGTTCCAGGAAGCGCGTCAGCCAGTCGTGGTTGACACTCCCAAAGAAGTCCCGGATGTCGGCGTCAAGTATGTAGTTCACCTTCCGGCTGGTGATCGCCACCGCCAAAGCATCCAACGCATCGTGCGGCCCCCGTCCGGGTCGAAACCCGTATGAGAACCCGAGGAAGTTCTCCTCGTAGATTGCATTGAGCACCATGACGCATGCGCCCTGGACGATCTTGTCTTCCAGAGCCGCGATTGCCAGCGGCCTTTGGCGCCCATCGGCCTTCGGTATGT
>JASHRZ010000681.1 GCA_030037055.1 Alphaproteobacteria bacterium | reverse complement strand
CCAGCCGCAACGGCCCGGCGCTGATGAAGCTGTGCGGCGTCGATGCCGAGGACCTTGCCGAGATGGTCGCCGAGATCAAGGCGCTCAACCCCAAGCCCGGCCTTGCCTTCGACCAGGCGGTGGCGGAGCCGGTGGTGCCGGACGTGCTGGTGCGGCCGCAAGGCGCCGGCTTCGCCATTGAGCTCAACAACGATACGTTGCCGCGCGTGCTGGTCAACAACCGTTACTACACGGAGGTGTCGAGCGCGGCGCGCAGCAAGGCCGACAAGGACTATCTCGCCGAGCGCTTCCAGCAGGCAAACTGGCTGGTGAAGGCGCTGCACCAGCGCGCCACCACCATTCTCAAGGTCTCGACCGAGATCGTGCGCCAGCAGGAAGGCTTCTTCCGCCACGGCGTGCGGCATCTGAAGCCTCTGGTGCTGCGCGACATCGCCGAGGCGATCGAGATGCATGAGAGCACGGTGAGCCGCGTCACCTCGAACAAGTACATGGCAAGCCCGCGCGGCATCTATGAGCTCAAATACTTCTTCACCTCCTCGATCGCCGCGGCGAGCGGCGGCGAGGCGCTGTCGGCCGAGGCGGTACGCTTCCGCATCAAGGCGCTGATCGAGGCCGAGGCGGAGGACGTGCTTTCCGACGACCGCATCGTCGAAATCCTGTTCAAGGAAGGCATCGATATCGCCCGGCGCACGGTGGCCAAATACCGCGAGGCGATGCGCATCCCCTCCTCGGTTCAGCGCCGGCGCGACCGCTCGCTGACGCTCTGAGCGAGAGGCGGCTTGACGCTCCGGCAGGGCCGCGGACCGAGAGGCAGCTTGACACCCCGCCAAGGCCGGGTCCATAAGGTGGCCCGCCCGGGGGAGGGCCGGCGTATTACAGGCGTTCCTGACAGTCGAGTCGGTCTGGTAGGAGCCATGCAGGTTACCGTCACGGGCAAGCAAATGGATGTGGGGGAGTCCCTGCGCAGCCATGCCGAGGCGGCGACCGCGGCCATCGCCGACAAGTATTTCGGCAAGGCGATCGAGGCCCATGTGGTGTTCTGCCGCGAGCGACATCTCTTTTTGTCGGACATTCTGGTTCATGCCGGTCGCGGCCTCAGCGTGCAGTGCCATGGCGAAGCAGCCGACGCCTATGCCGCCTTCGACGACGCGGCAGAGCGGCTGGAGAAGCAGCTCCGGCGCTACAAGCGTCGGCTGCGCAACCACCACAAGCACGTGAAGGCCGGCGTCGAGCCCGAGGCGGCGACCGATTACGTGCTTGCCGCCGAGGCCGCCGCGGCGCCCACGGAAGAGGAGGGCTGCGAGCCGCTGGTCATTGCCGAGATGCGCACCAGCATCCCGTTGCTCACGGTCAGGGAGGCGGTGATGCGCCTCGATCTCGCCGATCTGCCGGCGCTGCTGTTCCGCAACAGCGCCCGTGGCACGCTCAACCTGGTCTATCGCCGTCGCGACGGCAATGTCGGCTGGGTCGATCCCGATCTCAGCGCCAAGGCGCGGCGCGCCGATAAGGGCAAGGCCTCCTGATGGAAATCGCCGACATCCTCCAGCCCGACGGCATCATCGCCAATCTGCGCGCCGCCAACAAGCGCCAAGCGCTGCAGGAGCTGGCTAAGCGCGCCGCCCAGCTCACCGGCAAGCATGAGCGCGCCGTCTTCGACGTGCTGCTCGAGCGCGAGCGCCTCGGCAGCACCGGCATCGGCCATGGCACTGCCGTTCCGCATGGCCGCATGCCCGATCTGCCGCGCATCCGCGGGCTGTTCGCCCGCCTGGAGAAGCCGATCGATTTCGACGCGATCGACAACCAGCCGGTCGACCTCATCTTCCTGCTGCTGACCCCGGCGAATTCAGGCGCCGACCATTTGAAGGCGCTGGCGCGCATCTCGCGGCTGCTGCGCGACAAGGCAGTCTGCGACAAGCTGCGCGGCACCGATCGCGCCGACGCGCTCTACGTGCTGCTCACCGACCGCGCTGCCAGCCACGCGGCCTGAGGCGCGGGCCACCGCTATATCTGGTGTTCTTGCCCGAGTCGGGCACGGGACGTTCCGCGACTCCAGCAAGATGATGTGTCGGCTACCGCCGCTCCGGGCCGAAAAAATCGAGAAAATCAAGATCTGGTAGGCTTGCGCGAGTCGGGCGCGGGACGTTCGGTGAACCCGGACAAGATGCTGGGGTTGCCGAAGAGCGCCAGGGCGGATCCCGCGCGGGATCGGCCCCGCACGGTCGATTCAGTGGACGCTCAACGGCTCCAGCTCGTGCTGGCGCACGGTGGCGAAGGCGATTTCGCGGTCGGGCAACAGCGCCACCTGCGTACCATCGGCGGCGTGCACGGCAAAGCCGACGACGCCGTCGCTGCCGGCCACACGCTTAATATAAGCCAGATCCTGCAGGCCGAGCAGGGCGAATTCCCTGGGCGTGATGTGTCTGAGCTTCTCAATCTCGTTCATGATCCCACCTTTCGCCAGCGCCCCTCATCGGGTCTCGCGCCGTCCTTTGCCTGCTCCTCCCCGGCGTTTCTTTGGTTGGTCAGGCGCTGTCCTTCTGCGCGGCCTGCGCGACGGTCGGGCGCGTCGGCTTGCCGGTGTTCCGGATCTCGACCGTTCGCACCTTCTGCTCGACGACGCGGCGGACGAGGTCGATGTTCAAGAGCCCGTTGTCGAGCGACGCGCCGGCCACCTCGATGCCGTCAGCGAGCACGAAGGACCGCTGAAACTGCCGCGCCGCGATGCCGCGGTGGAGATAGACGCGGTCCTTGTCCTCGGTCTGGCGGCCGCGCACGACAAGCTGATTGTCCTCGACCTGCACGGTCAGGTCGCCCATGGCAAAACCTGCGACGGCAAGCGTGATGCGCAGGCTGTTCTCGCCGGTCTGCTCCACATTGTAGGGAGGATAGCCGTCGGCCGCTGCCTTGCTGACGCGATCGAGCGCGCGCTCGAAATGATCGAAACCCAGCAACAGCGGCGAGTTGAACAGTGAAAGTCGCGGCATCGGACCTCCTCGGGCGAGCGAGTCCAGCGGGCCCCTCAAGGCGCCCTTATTAACTCTGGCGATCCCCACGGCACCGCCGAAACCTATGTGGGGTGCCCCAAGGCGGCCATCAAGGCCCTGGAAAAGCCGGGAAATCCGCGGAAAAATCCGTCTGTCGCGCGCGCCGGCGGTTGACGGTGGATCGCCGGCGCACCTATTCTCTTCTGCGCTCGCCGAGGGGCCGACGCCAGATAGCCACCCGCGGTCCGGCTTGGCGACGCCACTCGGGAGGGAAAACATGATCTGGAAAATGGCGACCATGGCCGCGGGCCTGGCGCTCGGTCTCTGCGTCAGCGGCACGGCGAGCGCGCTCAGCCTGAGCAGCCCCGATGTCAAGAGCGGCGGGACGGTCAATGACGAGCAGGTGTTCAACAGCTTCGGCTGCACCGGCAAGAACATCTCGCCCGCGCTCGCCTGGAAGGGCGCGCCAGCCGGCACCAAGAGCTTCGCCATCACCGTCTACGACCCCGATGCACCGACCGGCAGCGGCTTTTGGCATTGGCAGGTGTTCAACATCTCGGCCAGCGCCATGGGCTTGCCCAAGAACGCCGGCGATCCAAAGGCCAATCTCCTGCCGGCGGGCGCAAAGCAAGGCCGCGACGATTACGGCGTCGTCGGTTGGGGTGGCCCCTGCCCGCCTCCGGGCTCCAAGCCGCATCACTACATCTTCACGGTCTTCGCCCTCGACGTCGATCATATCGACGCCGATGCTAACACCACGGCCGCGGTCATCGGATTCATGCTGAATGCCCACGCGCTGGCGAAGGCCAAGTTCACCGCCACCTACAGCCGGGCGAAATAGCGCCCGCGTTCCATGGCGTCCCCCGCCGGGCGACCGGCCGGGCCTGTCCTCACTGCTGCGCGAGGGGCGAGACCGGCGCGCGGCGCGGAAGCCGCGGACTATTCTCCTCGGGCCCCGTTCATCGTAAGGAAACCGAGGGTATCGCAAGGTACCTCCTCGTAAAGCCGATACATCCAGTTGCTGAAGACAAGCGCCATCGGTTCACAGCTTGCGCGTCAGGT
>JASHRZ010000680.1 GCA_030037055.1 Alphaproteobacteria bacterium | reverse complement strand
CGCCAGCAGCGCCTGTTGCGGCGCCGCCACCAGCACGAAGGCGCTGCGGGCGAGCCGGGGATCGCCCGGCTTCGGGCTCTCCTCGGCGGCGGCGGCGAGATGCGCGGCGACGGCGGCGGGCGGCGTGATGGTGTATTTGGCGAGGATCGCGCGCGCCTCGGCAAAGGTCGAGGGATCGGCCACGGTCGAGCCCGAGGCAATGACGGCGGGATCATCGCCGGGAACATCGGAAATCGCCAGCGTCACGACGCGCGCCGGCGAAGCGGCGGCGGCGAGCCGGCCGCCTTTGATGGCGGAGAGGTGCTTGCGGACGCAATTGATCTCGCCGATGGCGGCGCCGCTCCGCAGCAGCGCCCCTGTCACGGCGCGCTTGTCCTCGAGTCCGATGCCCGGCGCGGGCAACACCATCAGCGCCGAGCCGCCGCCCGAGGCCAGGAACAGCACGAGATCGTCGGCGCCGAGGCCGCGCACGCTGTCGAGAATGCGCCGTGCCGCTTCAGTGCCGGCGGCATCGGGCATGGGATGGCCGGCCTCGACCACCTCGATGCGCCGTGTCGGCACGCGATGGCCGTAGCGCGTGATGACCAGGCCCGAGAGCGCTCCGGGCCAATGGTCCTCGACCGCCTTGGCCATCGCCGCTGCCGCCTTGCCGGCCCCGACCACCACGGTGTGGCCGCTCGGCGGCGGCGGCAGATGCGGCGGCACGACCCGCGCCGGATCGGCGGCTGCAATCGCTGCGGCGAAGAGAGTGCGCAGCAAGGAACGGGCGTCGTCGCGGCCGAAAAGATCCATGCGGGGTCGAGCTTGTCGCGGCATCGTGCCGGGCCTCGCCGCCTCGGTCGGAAAAAGATAGGATGGACCGCCGCCTGACGACAACCCCGCCCCGATCGGATCATCTCATGCCGCCGCCTGGACCCGTTTTGCTCGGACCCGAGGATCCCGCGGCGGTGGAGATCTGCGATGAGGGCGCCGCTGCGCCGGTGCTGCTGACCTGCGATCATGCCAGCAACGTCGTGCCGCGATCGCTCGCCGGGCTCGGCCTCGCCCCGGAGGCGTTGGAGCAGCATATCGGCTGGGATATCGGCGCCGCCTCGCTGACGCGGCGCCTTGCTTGCGCGCTTCGCGCGCCGGCGATCCTCTCCGGCTATTCGCGCCTCGTCATCGACTGCAATCGCGATCCCGGCGATCCCAGCTCGATCCCGGAGGCGAGCGACGGGATCCCTGTGCCTGGTAATCGGCAGCTTGCGCCCGAGGCGCGCGCCGCGCGGCGCCGAACCTGCTTCGAGCCCTATCACCAGGCGATCGCGGCGCGGCTCGAGGCGCTGCTCGCGGCGGGCAACGTGCCCGTGCTGCTGTCGATCCACAGCTTCACGCCGGTGATGAACGGCGTCGTCCGGCCGTGGCAGGTCGGCATTCTCTGGGACAAGGACCCGCGCCTTCCCCTCCCCCTGCTGGCGGCGCTCCGCGCCGATCCGTCGCTGGTGGTCGGCGACAACGAGCCCTATTCGGCGCGCGAGCCGGCCGGCTATACGCTCCGCCACCATGCCGTGGCGCGCGGCCTGCCGCATCTCGCGATCGAGCTGCGCCAGGACCTGATCGCCGCGCCGGAGGGGGCGGCGTCCTGGACGGCGCGGCTGGCGGCGGCCCTGTCACCGATCCTGGCGCGGCAAGAGCTCTATCGCATCGAGCATCCCTAAGCGGCCTCTGGCAATCGCCGCGCCGGCTCCCCACAATAAGCAGAAGTCCGGCCGTGACGGAGAGAGTGATGGATGACAAGACTCGCACCGAGCTCGAGGCCGCCTCGTTCCGCCGCCTGGTGCAGCATCTGCGCGAGCGCACCGACGTGCAGAACCTCGACCTCATGAACCTCGCCGGCTTCTGCCGCAACTGCCTCTCGCGCTGGTATCGCGAGGCGGCCGAGGAACGCGGCATCGCGCTGCCCGATCCCGAGGCGCGCCGGATCGTCTACGGCATGCCCTATGAGGAGTGGAAGGCAAAGTATCAGAAGGACGAGAAGAAGCCGGTCGCCGGCGGAACCCACAACCATTAAGCCTCGCCGCCGCGGCGCGTCGCTTGCGTGCCGCTTCGCGCTTCGATAGGGTCGAGCGAAGCCCAAACACGAGGGGGGATCCCATGCCCGAAGTCGGCGGCATCGCCGGCGAACGCTTGAAGTCCTTCATCGAGCGAATTGAGCGGCTCGACGAGGAAAGGCGGGCGCTGGTCGAGGACATCAAGGAAGTCTTCTCCGAGGCGAAGGGCGTCGGTTTCGATGTCAAGACCATGCGACAGATCATCAAGCTCCGCAGGCTGGATCAGGATGAACGCGACGAGCAGGAGGCGCTGCTCGACACCTACAAGCGCGCCCTCGGCATGCTGGCGCGCGCATCCGACGAGTCCGAGCCGAAGCGCCGCAGCGGCGGCCGCCGCTAGCGGCCGCGCTTAGATCCGTGCGCGGATGCGCTCGGCGGTTTCGGCGATGCGCGCGTGCTCGCCGGGCTTGAGCTGCCAATTCACGGCAAGTCCGTCACCCATGCGCCGCGGCAGAACGTGCAGATGGAAGTGCGGCACCGATTGTGCCGCGCCCGGCCCGTTTGATTGCACCAGATTGAGTCCGTCGGGCGCCAGCGCCGCGTTTACCGCCGTCGCGACCTTGATGGCGGTGCGGCCGGCGGCGGCGAAGGCTTCGGCCGGCAAGACGAACAGCGTCGGATAATGCGCTTTCGGTATGATCAGGCAATGCCCGTCATGGACCGGATTGATGTCCATGAAGGCGAGCGTCTCGCCATCCTCGTAGAGCTTGAAGCACGGGATCGCACCGGCGACGATCTTGCAAAAGATGCAATCGGGATCGGTCTTCATCGCTGCCTCGGTTCTAGCGTCGTAAGATAGCCGAACCGAGCCGGCGGGACCAGTCGTCAGATTGGCGTGCCGGCGTTTTGCAGAATGCGGTCCAGAAAATCCGGCCCCATCTGGCCCATATCGACGATGCAATCGCCGCGCACTATGATGACGCGCACCAGCGGCCAGTCGGGATGAGAGGCGACGACGACGTCGTCGGATTTCGGGTTGGTGCGCGGCGCGACGCGTCGGTCGTAATAAGCGAGCAGCGCCCAGCGCTGCGCTCCCTGCAGCTCCTTCAGAATCCAGCCCTGCTCGCGCGCCGCGGCGCCGCGATCCCAGATCGCACAGGCCGTCGCGGGGGCGCCGTGCTCAGTAGCCGCGCTGCCTTGCACGCCGGCGCCGAACGGGAAGAGGGTGAAGAGTGCTGCGGCAATAGCCGCCGAGATCATCCGCATGTCATTCTCCGTTTGGCCGTACGGCAGGCCCGCCCCACTGCCTTCGCCCGAAGAAGCAACGCCATGACCTCCCTGAGAACTCCCGCCCGCCGACAGCGGGCTCGAGAGATAGAAAACTTTCAAAGCGCGATGAACCATTACGGTTGGCTCACTCCGCTGCGATGGCGTGCGGCGCCCTCGGCGCGCAGAAGGCCTTGAGCAGTTTTTCCCGCTTGGCGCGCGCCTGGACGACATTGGCCAGCTTGACATGGCCGAAGCCGCGGATCTCCTCGGGAATGCGGGCGATCTCGACCGCGAGCGCGTGCGTGTCGCGCGTCAGCCCGGCGATGAGCTCGTCGACCAGCGCCTCGTAGTCGCCGATGAGCCGGCGCTCGATCCTGCGCTCCTCGCTGCGGCCGAAGGGATCGAACGGCGTGTCGCGCAGGAATTTGAGCTTCGCCAGCAGGGCGAAGGCGCGCAGCACCCAAGGGCCGTAGCGGCGCTTCTTGAGATGTCCCGTCCCGGCGTCGCGCTCGGCCAGCAGCGGCGGAGCGAGGTGGAACTCGAGGGTGAAATCGCCCTCGAACTGCCGGTCGAGGCTGCGCCGGAACTCGTCGTCGGTATAGAGCCGCGCCACCTCGTATTCATCCTTGTAGGCCATGAGCTTGAATAGGTTGCGCGCCACCGCCTCGGCAAATCCGGCGGCGCCCGGCGCCTGCCGCCGCTCGGCGCCCTCGGCGCGGCGCGCGAGGCGCTCGTAGCGCTGCGCATAGGCATCGTCCTGATAGCGGGCAAGGAAGCGGACGCGGCGGGCGATGATCTCGTCGAGCGTCTGGGAAAGACGCTCCGCGACGGGAGCGTCGGCGGCCGCGATCCGCTCGACGGCGGCGCGGTCGAGCGCCGCCCAGCGACCCCAGCGGAAGGCGTGGCGGTTGAC
>JASHRZ010000679.1 GCA_030037055.1 Alphaproteobacteria bacterium | reverse complement strand
GTGGGCGGTGCGCCCGGTGGAGCTGGTGCGGGAACGCGGTCGGACCATCCTGGTGCTCGAGGATCCGGGGGGGGAGCCCCTCGAGCGACTTGTCGGCGGGCCGATGGAGGTGGGCAGCTTCCTGCGCCTCGCCATCACGTTCGCGGCGGCCTTGGGCAAGGCGCACCAGCGGGGCCTTGTGCACAAGGATATCAAGCCGGCGCATATTCTGGTGAACGGCGCGACCGGCGAGGCGCGGCTCACCGGATTCGGCATCGCTTCCCGGCTTCCCCGCGAGCGGCAGCCGCCTGAGCCTCCCGAGACCATTGCCGGGACGCTCGCCTACATGGCACCCGAACAGACCGGACGCATGAATCGTTCGATCGATTCCCGCAGCGACCTGTATTCGCTCGGCGTCACGCTGTACCAGACACTCACCGGCTGTCTGCCGTTCGCGGCCTCCGATTCCATGGAATGGGTTCACTGCCACATCGCTAGGACTCCGGTGCCGCCCGGCGAGCGGTCAGGCACCGTCCCGGGCGCGGTCTCGGCGATCGTCATGAAGCTGCTCGCCAAGACGGCCGAGGACCGTTACCAGACCGCGGGCGGCCTCGAGCGCGATCTTCGGCGCTGCCTCGATGAATGGGAGGCCCGCCGGCGCATCGACGGCTTCCCGCTCGGCGAGTACGACACGCCGGACCGGTTGCTGATCCCTGAGAAGCTGTACGGCCGGGCACGAGAGATCGAGACCCTGCTCGCAGCGTTCGACCGCGTCGTCCGAAGCGGCCCGCCGGAACTGGTGCTGGTCGCGGGCCATTCCGGCGTCGGCAAGTCCGCTGTCATTCATGAGCTGCACAAGGTGCTGGTCCCGCCCCGTGGGCTGTTCGCGTCGGGCAAGTTCGACCAGCACAAGCGTGACATCCCGTATTCGACGCTGGCGCAGGCCTTCCGGGGCCTGATCCGTCCACTCCTGGGCAAGAGCGACGCCGAGCTGAGCCGCTGGCGCGACGCCTTTCGTGAGGCGCTGGGCTCCAATGGACAACTCATCGTCGACCTGGTCCCCGACCTGAAGCTCATTGTCGGAGATCCGCCTTCGGTGCCGGAGCTTCCGCCGCAGGACGCGCAGCGCCGCTTCCAGCGGGTGTTCGGGCGGTTCATCAACGTGTTCGCGCGACCGGAGCATCCGCTGGCGCTGTTCCTCGACGATCTGCAATGGCTTGATGCCGCGACCCTTGATCTCCTGGAGCACCTGCTGACGCGGACGGACCTGCGGCATCTGATGTTGATCGGCGCCTATCGAGACAATGAGGTCGATGCCGCACATCCGCTCATGCGCAAGCTCGCCGCAATTCGTCAGGCGGGAGGCATCGTCCAGGAGATCACGCTGGCGCCCCTCACCGGCGAAGACGCGGGGCGGCTGATGGCGGATGCGCTTCGCTGCACACCAGAGCGCGTGATCCTGCTGGCGCAGCTGGTGCACGAGAGAACCGCCGGAAATCCGCTCTTCATCAGACAATTCGTCGACACGCTCGTCGAGGAGGGCCTGCTCGCGTTCGATCACGCGCATGCGCAATGGACCTGGGACATCACGCGCATTCGCCTCAAGGGTTACATCGACAATGTGGTGGAGCTCATGGCCGGGAAGCTCGGCCGCCTGCCCTCCACGACTCGCAACGCATTGCAGCAGCTTGCCTGCCTGGGAAACGTGGCGAAGACCACCACGCTCGGCCTTCTGCTCGGCGCATCGGACCAGCAGGTTCATTCCGATGTGTGGGAAGCGGTGCGGCTGGAGCTGGTCGAGCGCCTGGAAGGCTCGTACAGGTTTGTCCATGACCGCGTCCAGGAAGCTGCGTATTCACTGATACCGGAACCGTCGCGCGCCGAGGCCCATCTCCGCATCGGAAGCCTGCTCGCGGCGCAGATCCCTGCCGAGCAGCGCGACGAGATGATCTTCGAGATCGTCAATCAGCTCAACCGCGGCGTCGCCTTGATCACCACACGAGACGAGCGCGAGCAGCTTGCCGAGCTCAATCTGACCGCCGGCAAGCGCGCCAAGGCGTCCGCCGCCTACGCGTCGGCGCTCAGCTATCTGAGCACCGGCGCGGCCCTGCTGCCGGACGATTGCTGGGAGCGCCGCCATAGGCTCGGCTTCGAGCTCGCGCTCAACCAGGCCGAATGCGAGTTCCTGACTGGCGAGCTCGCGGCGGCGGAGGAGCGCGTCAACGCGCTCTCCCGCCGCGCTGCCGATACGGTGGATCGGGCGAGCGTCGCCTGTCTGCGCATGGATGTCTACACGATGCTCGAGCGGACCGACCGGGCGGTCGACGTCGGCCTCGAGTGCCTGCGGTCCCTGGGCGCCGACTGGGTCGGCTGGTCCCCGCATCCGACGGCGGAGGAGATGCGACGCGAATACGAGCAGGTCTGGTCGAAGCTCGCCGACCGCCCCATCGAGGGCCTGATCGATCTGCCCTTGATGAGCGATCCGGCGTCGCTCGCGACGCTCGACGTTCTGACAAGGCTCGCGCCCCCGGCATTCTTCACGGATGCAAACCTGCATTCCCTGATCACCTGCCGGCAGGTCAATCTCAGCCTCGAGCACGGCAACAGCGACGGATCCTGTGTCGCCTACATATGGCTCGGCCTGATCGCGGCACGAAACTTCAACAACTACGAGGCCGCAGCTCAATTCGGCCGGCTTGGCTATGAGCTGGTCGAACAGCGCGGGCTCAAGCGTTACAAGGCCAGGACCTACATGAGCCTCGGCACCTTCCTCGTGCCGTGGACGACGCATATCCGCTCGGCCCGCGAGCTGGCGCGCCGGACCTTCGAGGCCGCGAACGAGAGCGGCGACCTGACGTTCGCATCGTATAGCCGCGAGCAAGTGAACAGCAACATGCTGGCCTGTGGCGATCCGCTTGCCGAGGTGCAGCGCGAGGCCGAGAGCGGCCTCGAGTTTGCGCAGAAGGCGCGGTTCAGCCTGCTCGAGGACTTCATCACCGGCGAGCTG
>JASHRZ010000678.1 GCA_030037055.1 Alphaproteobacteria bacterium | reverse complement strand
GTGCTGGCGGTGCAGATGCCGCGCAATTTCGATCAGCCTTCGCATGTGCTGATGCGCGAGACCGCCGCGGCGGGCCCGTGGGCGGCGAGGCTCACGCCGGTGGTGGGCGGCGCCACGGTGCTGCGCGAGGATCCGGTATCGCCGCCGGAATGGTATTACGATGTACTGGCGCCGCTGGCCGCCGGCGGGCTCGACATCTGGGAGACCGAGTACCTCCATATGCTCGAGGGCGAGGACCCGGTGCTGCACTGGGTGAGTGGTACGGCACTCCGGCCGGTCACCGAGGCGCTCGCCGGCGCCGAGCGCGAGGCTTTCCTCGCCGCCTATGGCGCCAAGCTGCGGCGCGCCTATCCGCGCCGCGCCGACGGCAAGACCTTGCTGTCTTTCCGCCGGCTCTTCCTCGTCGCGCGCGTCTGAGCGGAGGGAATGCGCTGTGCGCCATTGGCTGCTGAAATCCGAGCCTTCCGCCTATTCCTGGGAGCAGCTGGTCAAGGACGGACGCACCCAGTGGAACGGTGTGCGCAACCACCAGGCGGCGAACAACCTCAAGGCGATGAAGGCCGGCGACCGCGCCTTCTTCTATCACTCGGGCGAGGGCCCGGCCATCGTCGGCATCGCCGAAATCGTCAAGGAGGCCTATCCCGATCCCTCGGACGAGACTGGCCGCTTCGTCATGGTCGACGTGAAGCCGGTCGAGCCAGTGCGGACTGTGGTGACGCTGGCGCAGATCAAGGCGGAGAAGAAGCTCGCCGATCTCGCGCTGGTGCGGCAATCGCGGCTTTCGGTGGTGCCGGTCTCGGTCGAGGAATGGCGCCTGTTGTGCAAGATGGGCGGCGTCAAGCCGTGAGGCGGCCCCTATGCCGCGCCGAGGACCTGCCGGAAGGCGGTGCACGCGGCTTCCGCTTTGGCTCGGGCCCCGATCTCGAGGCGGTCGTGGTGGCGCGCAAGGCGGGCGCGCTTTTCGCTTATGACAATGCCTGCCCGCATCTCGGCACGCCGCTCGACTTCCTGCCCGACCGCTTCCTGGACCGCGGCGGCACGCATCTGCTGTGCGGCACCCATGGCGCGCGCTTTCGCATTGAGGACGGCTACTGCGTCGATGGGCCCTGCGTCGGCAAAAGCCTGCGCCGCCTCGCCGTCACGGTCGAGGCGGGCGAGATCGTGCTGGTCGATCAGCGGGTGCGGCTCCGGTCGATATAACCGCTGCGCATCGCAGCGACCGCGACTGTCGCCAAAGGCCGCCGTCGCGGCGCGCTCGCGTGCGAGAAAGCTGGGCTATCGCCCGGCGTAGCCGCCGGTGCTTGCCGGTACTGCGCCGGCGATCTCGCGCACGAGCTTGTCGAGGACGGCGGCGCCGAAATCGGACACGTCATGCGCCACCACGGCAAAAGCGCCGGGACCGCCGATGACCTTGTCGCGGTAATAGACGTCGAGCGCGGGATAGTCCCACAGGATCGCGAGGCCGTTGATGGTGAGCCCCGCCCGCAGCGCGTCGGCGCGCGCGGCGGCGACATCGCGGCCGCTGTTGTTGATGCCGTCGCCAGAGACGTCGATGATCTTGCGCGCCGCCTCGGGATCCGCGCTTGCAAACAGCTTCGCCGCGTAGTCGATCGCGCCGCTGATCGAAGTCCAGTCGGCGAACGCGCGCGGCGCCTCGGCGACGGCGCTGCCGAAAGCGGCCGCCGCTTCGGGGCCATCGATCAGCGTCCAGCCGATGGTCTGCTGCTGATGGTCGGCGCCCGACCATTCCACCAGCGTCACCAAAATCGCGTGGTTGTGTCCGGCGGCGATGGCGTCGACCACTTCGGGATTGGCAAAGGCCTTGGCATAGCCCCGACGCTGCAGCTCGAAACGCTCGCTGCTGACGCTGCCGGAGACATCGACCGCCAGCACCAGCGCCAGGTCGACGCTGCGCGCGCTAGCACCGCCGCCCGACGCCGCGAAGCCAACGACCGACGCTGCGAGCGCCAGATACCAACGCCCCATCACGCCCGCCTCCGCTCGACCGCGCGACGCGGAAAACCCCGGCGGCGGCCGAAACATTCAGACGACACGAAAGTTCTTGAACTGCCAGGGATCGTCCCGGTCGAGATCCTCCGGGAACAGCCTGCCGCGATCGCTGAGCGGGGTCCAGTCGCTATAGACGCCGATCACCGTGCCGAGATAGGGCCGCATCAGCGCCATGCAGCGCTCGTAATCCATTTCGTCGGGTTCGACGATGCCGCGGCGCGGATTCTCGATCGCCCAGATCACGCCCGCCAGCACCGCTGCCGTTACCTGCAGGCTGGTGGCGTTGTTGTAAGGCACCAGCCGGCGCGCCTCGGCGACGGAAAGCCGCGAGCCGTACCAGTAGGCTCCCTTGGCGTGGCCCAGCAGCAGGACGCCGAGCTCGTCGATGCCGTCGCTGATCTCGTCGACGATGAGGCGCGTGTTTTCCTGGATCCACCAGTTCTTCCCAGCGAGCTCGTGCAGCGAGAGCACCGCGCCGTCGCAGGGATGGTAGGCGTAATGCACCGTCGGACGGTAGCTCAGGACATCGCCTTCGCGCAGCGTGAAATAATCGGCGATCGAGATTGACTCGCTGTGGGTGATGAGAAAGCCGTGGAAGGGGCCTTCAAGCGGCGTCCAGCTCCGGACCCGCGTCGAGGCGCCGGGCCGCAGCAAATAGATGGCGCTGCCGCCGCCGAATTCATGGCGCCTGCCATCCTCCGGGAAATGCCGCTCATGGCTGCCCCAGCCGAGTTCGGCGGGCTGCGAGCCCTCGCTGACGAAACCGTCGATCGACCAGGTGTTGACGAACTCGCCCGGCCGCTTGGGGATCGGCGAGACTTGGGTGTCGCGCTCGGCGATGTGGATGACCTTGACGCCAAGCCGCCGGGCGAGCGCGCCCCACGCCGCGCGGCTTTGGGGCACGCCGGCGGCGGCGCCGGTATCCCGCGCGATGGCGAGCAGCGCCTCCTTGACGAGATGCGAGACGAGGCCGGGATTGGCACCGTGGGTAAGCACCGCAGTCGGCGCCTCCGCACCGTCTTGGCGCAGCGCCAGCGCGTACTCCCGCAGCGCGTAGTTGGAACGCAGCGACGGCGAGAGCGAGGGGTCGGTGTAGCCGCCTGGCCAAGGCTCGATGCAGGTGTCGAGATAGAGCGCGCCCTTTTCGCGGCACAGTTCGATCAGCGCGATGCTCGACACTTCGACCGAGACGTTGAGCAGGAAATCGCCCTGCCCGAGCAGCGGATCGAGCAGGCTCGCATAGTTCTCGCGGGTCAGCGGCTCGCGCCGGAAACGGATGCCGAGCCTCGTCGCTTCCTCATGGCCGCTCTCCTCGGCGGTGATGATGATGATTTGCGACGGGCCGATGTCGATGTGGCGCAGCAGCAGCGGCAGCACGCCCTGGCCGATGCTGCCGAAGCCGACGATGATCATGCGGCCGGAGAACGAGAGGTGCTTCTGGTCGCGGGCCATGGCGGTCGATCCGACGAGGCGACGGGAGGCCGGAACGCGTAAGCGCCGCGTGCCGGCTTGTCAAGCAATAGATCGGCGCGCCTTGGCGGCGAAATCCGTTCCCGCCGCGCGCTTGCCTGTGATAAAGCTGGGTCGAGGCGAGCGTGACGAGAGAGCGGATTGGCGATGGCGATACCCACCGCCGGAACGATGCGAGATACCGCTGCGCTGGTGTTCGATCTCGGTGGCGTGATCGTGCCGCATGACAACGGCCTGCTCCACCGTCGGCTGGGCGAACGCTGCCGGCCGGTGCAGCCGGCTGATGCGATTGCCGCGATGGCGCGCGATCCCCGTTACGAGCTGGGCGCGCTGCCGATCGCGCATCTCCATGAGCGGCTACGCGCGGCCGGCTATGCCTTCGACTGGGACGCCTTCGTCGCCGATTGGTGCAGCCATCTCGCCCTCGACGCAGCGATGCTGGATTATGTCGAGCGTCTGGCCGCATCGCGGCGCGTGCTGCTGTTCTCCAACACCAACCGCGAGCATTGGGAATACCTGCTGCGGCTGAGCGCCGGCCGGCTCGGCCGGCTCGAGGCCTATCTCAGCCATGAGATCGGCGCGGCCAAGCCGGCGCTTGCTGCCTTCCGTCTGGTGGCGGCCCGCGCCGGCATCGATCCCGCCCGCTCGCTCTTCATCGATGACAAGCCGGCCAATGTCGCGGCCGCCCGGGGCGCCGGCTTCCGCGCCGAGGTCTTCGTTGGGCGCCGCGCGCTGGAGCGCTATCTGGCGGCAGGCTGAGCCGGCGACGGTTGTGTCGAGGCGAAAAAGACACGCCCATCAGGATTTGACAAATCTGGCATGCCAGATACATTCATTTGGTATATCAAAAGCAAGATTTGGGCGAGGAGCCGCGTCATGGCAACACCCAGACTCGATGTGAAGCCGATCGACACGCAATCGAGCTTCCGCACCCAGGCCTATCACGCGCTCAAGCAGGCCATCACTTCCGCCAACATCTACGCCGAGCCGCAGGAAATCCGCCTCGACGAGCGGCAATTGTCGCAGGATCTCGGCGTCTCGCGCACGCCGATCCGCGAAGCCATGACGCTCCTGGAGCAGGAGGGTTTTGTCAAGACGCTGCCGCGGCGCGGCATTTTCGTCGTGCGCAAGACCAAGCGCGAGATCATCGAGATGATCCAGGTCTGGGCGGCGCTGGAAAGCCTCGCCGCCCGGCTGATCACGCTGCGTGCCGGCGACGAGGACATCGCGTCACTGCGCCATCTCTTCGACGAGTTCCGGGAAAAAGGCCATTCGCCGGAAGACCAGCTCGACGACTATTCCGACGCGAACATCAGGTTCCATCAATCGATCATCAAGCTCGGCGGCAATCAATGCATTGCCGACATGACCGAGAATCTGTTCATCCATGTCCGCGCCATCCGCCAGATGACGATCGGCCAGGACAACCGCGCCGCCCGCTCGATCGTCGACCACCTCAGGATCATCGAGGCGCTGGAGCGGCGCGACACCGAGCTCGCCGAGACGCTGACGCGCCAGCACACGCTCGATCTCGCCGCGCATGTCGAGAAGCACTGCAACTTCCTGAGCTGAACCATCAAACGACCTGGGGGGAGGCGCCCTGATGACGCAAGCGATGACGCTCAAAGAGGAGGCGAGGGCCACGGCGGACGAGACGCAGGAGCTGACCGACGGCTTCCATCTCGTCATCGATGCGCTCAAGCTCAACGGCTTGACCACGATCTACGGCGTGCCCGGCATCCCGATCACGGATTTCGGCCGCATGGCGCAGGCCGCGGGCATGCGCGTGCTCTCGTTCCGCCACGAGCAGAATGCCGGCTACGCCGCCGCCATCGCCGGCTTCCTGACCAAGAAGCCCGGCGTCTGCCTCACGGTGTCCGCACCCGGCTTCCTCAATGGTCTGACCGCCCTTGCCCATGCCACGACCAACTGTTTCCCGATGATCCTGATCTCGGGCTCGTCCGAGCGCGAGATCGTCGACCTGCAGCAGGGCGA
>JASHRZ010000677.1 GCA_030037055.1 Alphaproteobacteria bacterium | reverse complement strand
CGGCAGGTTGATGGCGAGCTTCATGGCCGCGCCGCAGCCGCTGGGCCCGAGATAATCGACGCGGCGGCAAAGCTGCTTGAGCAGCGGCTTGGCGCGGGCGAAAGCGGCGCTGTCGTCAGCGGCGAGGCCGAGCAGCTTGCCCTCGCGGGCGGGGCCGATCGTGGCGCCGGCGGGGCATTCGAGCAGCGCCGCACCTTTGGCCGCGGCGACGGCCGCTTGGTGACCTCGGGCGTGAGCGTGCTCATCTCGATGAAGAGCTTGCCGGGCGACCGGCCCGGACAGAAGCCCGTCACCGCCGCCCATAGACCGCCGCGACGGCCCAGCGCGCTCCGCGCTCGAGCAGCAGCGCCCCTTGGCTGCGGTGCGGTTCCACACGGTCAGCCGATGGCCTTGCTCGAGGAGCCGAAGCACCATCGCGCTGCCCCATGCGGCCGGTGCCGCAAAGCCCACGTCCATTCCGTCCCTTCCGCGCCTGCTCCTAGCCCCGCCCCACGGGAGGGTCAAGCTGGTCGGTAGCCTGCGGCTCTTGATCTCGGCGCCGATATGCTCGACCGTCTCGCGCGCCTGGCGCTGCAGATCGGTCATGAGCCGCTCACCGATGATGCCGAACGCGGTGTCGTGCACCATGGCGTCTCCTTGGGCTCCCAGGAAAGCCCGCGTCCCCCCTTGCCTGTCGCCGCAGCTCCGGGGGATACTGGCTGGAAGTGAGGCGAGGATGCGCCAACACCATGACATGGGTGGGCTGCCGGCGGGGCCGGTCGACCGGCGGGAGCACGATTACGCGCTCTGGGAAAAGCGCGTCGACGCGCTGATGATGCTGCTGTCTGAGCCGCAGCGTCAGCTGCTCCGGGTCGATGAGCTCCGGCGCAACATCGAGGCGCTGCCGCCCGATGCCTATGACAGCATGAGCTATTACGAGCGCTGGATCTCGGCGATCGCCCATACTCTGCTGCAGCGGGGCGTCCTCACCGCCGACGAGCTCGGACGCAAGCTGGCCGAGGTCGAGGCGCGGGGAACGGCGGGGTGAGCCAAGCAGTGCTCTCGCCCCGCTTCGGGCTTGGCGCACGCGTCACGGTGCGCCGCGCCGACCCGCCCGGCCATCTCCGCACGCCTTGGTACATCCGCGGCCAGTCCGGCGAGATCGAGCGCCTGTGCGGCGCCTTCGCCAACCCCGAAGAACTGGCCTACAACCGGCCGGGCCTGCCGGCGCAGCCGCTCTACCGCGTGCGCTTCCACCAATGCGAGATCTGGCCCGATTATTCCGGCCCGGCGCAGGACACGGTCGAGGTCGAGATCTTTCAGCACTGGCTCGAGCCCGCCCCATGAGCGCGACATGACCGAGATCCATCACCTCCATCCCCATCGCCATCCGGCGGTGCCCGACGATGACGGCCCGCTCGGCTACTACCAGGCGTTGGAAGTGGCGGTGCGCGAGCTGCTCGTCGAGAAAGGCATCTTCAGCGGCGATGACGTCCGCCGCGCGATCGAGGCGATGGATGCGCGCACCCCGGCGCAAGGCGCGCGGATTGTGGCACGCGCCTGGACCAATCCCGCCTACAAGGCGCGGCTGCTGGCGGACGGCACGGCGGCGGCGCGCGAGCTCGGCATCGACACGGCGGCGACCCGGCTCATCGCCGTCGAGAACACGCGCCTTCTGCACAACCTTGTCGTCTGCACGCTCTGCTCCTGCTATCCGCGCATGGTGCTGGGCCTGCCGCCGGACTGGTACAAGAGCCGCGCCTATCGCAGCCGCGCCGTGCGCGAGCCGCGCGGGGTGCTGCGCGAGTTCGGCACGGTTCTTCCGGAGGATGTCGAGGTGCGGGTCCATGATTCCACCGCCGACATGCGCTACCTGGTGCTCCCGGAGCGGCCGGACGGCACCGAGGGCTGGAGCGAGGAGCGGCTGGCCGGGCTCGTCACGCGCGACAGCATGATCGGTGTGACGCGCTGCCGGTTGTGAAGGCGAGCGGAGGGCAGTAATGGCCGAGGAACAGCTGGCGGGTCTGATGGTGGCGGGCCGTCCACTCTCGCCTGAAATCATTGATTCACTGAAGCAGGCAAGCGCCGCCACCGGCGTCGATTTTGATTTCCTGGTGGCCCAGGCGAGCGCCGAGAGCGGCTTGCGCGGCACGGTGCATGCACGCCAGCGCCATTCCAGCGCCTCGGGCCTCTTCCAGTTCACGGCGCAGACCTGGCTGCGGGTGATGCGCGAGCATGGCGCGCGCTACGGTTACGGCGATCTGGCATCACGCATCGCGACCGCCGGCAATGGCCATCTCGGCGTTGATGACGATGCGACGGAGAAGCAAATCCTCGACCTGCGCAAGGACGCGAAGCTGGCGGCGATCATGGCGGGCGAGCTTGCCAAGCAGAATGCGGCGGCCTTGCAGCACGCCCTCCACCGCAAGGCCAACCCGGCCGAGCTTCATCTCGCGCATCTGCTCGGCGCCAGCGGCGCGATCCGCTTCCTCAAGGCGCGTGCCGCCGACGCGGCACAGCCCGCCGCCGCTGTCGTGCCAGCGGCGGCCCGCCAGAACCCGCAGCTTTTCTTCGATCGCGGCGATCACACGCCGCACACCGTCGCCGCCGTCTACGGCAAGATCAAGAACCGCATCGAGACGCCGCTGCGGCAGCTTGCGGCCGCGACGCAGCCGGCCAAGCCCGACGCCGCCGACGGCCTGCGTCCCGCTCCCGGCATCGTCGACACGCCGCCGAAAGGGAGGCGGGCCTAACCTAGCAAGCAAGAGCCGGTTTTCGGTTGTCGGGTTTCAGTCATCCGTCGCGGCCGCGCCTTTCTTGCGCGCGTAGTGGCGATGAGCCTTGGCGCGGTTGCCGCAGGCGCTCATCGAGCACCAGCGGCGATTGCTGCTCTTGCTGTCGTCGAGGAACAGCCATTGGCAGTCGGGATTGGCGCAATGGCGCACCTTGGCAAGCCGCTTTCCGACCAGGAGATCGCCTGCCGACCATAGCACCGGCGTCAGCAGCCGCGCCGCGCCGGGCTCGCCTGCCCCCACGCGCCAGCCAAAGCCGTCACCCCGCGGCTCGACGGCGCGGCGCGGCGTCGTCTGCGCGAGCGCGTCGTTGAAGCGCAGCAGATCCGCCGTCGCCGGCGCGGTCTTGGCGGCGGTGGCGTGGAAGAGACGATAGATCGTCTCGCGTAGGCCAAGCGCCTCGGCGAAGAGCAAGGCGGCGGCCGCACTCTCGCTAT
>JASHRZ010000676.1 GCA_030037055.1 Alphaproteobacteria bacterium | reverse complement strand
TCGGAACCAACAAAAACTTTCCTACCAAGACGCGCAACCAACAGCGCCTCAACGCCGCCGCCTGCGCATCCCTTCCTCGCTTCACGCTGTCAAAGAACCTCCCCCAACAAGGGAGCCGCGCTTATAGGCTCCGACCCCGGTCGAAGTCAACAGCGATCGCCCTTCTATCCACAAAAATCGGCGCGGCGCGGCAGCGCGGCAACAGCCCGTGCCTGCGGGAGCCCGGCGCCGCGCCGGACCCACGCTTCTGCCGCGATGCCACTCAATTCACACAGGAAACGGTCCCGCCGCGAGCCAGCTTTGGGTTGACAGATCCGCCCCGGTCTGCAAATCCTGCTGGGGACGGTATGGTTAACGCATTCCTGCCATGGGCCGGGGGGATCATGGACGGTATCGTTTGGCGCAAGCCAGCGTGAGGACGAAGCAGCCTATTTTCGCCGCGTTTGGCCTCGGGCTTATCGTGTGGCTCGTGGCGCCGGCCGCTGAAGCGCCCGAAGCGCGCGCCGAGATCGCCCCGCCTGCGCCGGTCTTCGCCATCCCGCCCGCGCCGGTTCTCGCCGCGCCGCCGACGACGCGCCTGCTGCGCCTTGCCGCGGGCGATACGCTCAACAGCGTGCTGGCGGCCGCCGGCGTCGGCGCCAGCGAGGCGAAGGCGGCAATCGCGGCGCTCGCCCGGGTCTTCCCGCCGCGCGCGCTCAAGCCCGGCCAGGAGATGGCACTCGACTTCATCGGCCTCGAGCTCAGCGAATTGCGCCTTGCCACCGGCATCGACCGCGACATCGTCGTTACCCGCGCCCGCGACGGCAGCTACGCGGCGCGCCAGCGCGCGCGGAGGCTGACGCGCGTGCCGGAGCTGGCGGCCGGCGTCATCCGCACCAGCCTGACCGAAGCGGCGAGCGATGCCGGTCTGCCGGCGCCGGTGCTGAGCGAGATCATCGGCGCCTTCAGCTACGACGTCGATTTTCAGCGCGACCTGCAGCCCGAGGACAGCTTCGAAGTACTTTACGACCGCCTCTATGACGAGCGCGGCAAGGCGGTGGGCACCGGCGAGATCGCCTATGCGGCGATGACGCTCTCCGGCAAGACGCTGAGGCTCTATCGCTTTCTCCCGACCGGCGCCAGAACGGCCGAGTTCTTCACCGCGGCGGGCGAGAGCGTGAAGAAGGCGTTGCTGCGCACGCCGGTCGACGGCGCCCGGCTCAGCTCCGGCTTCGGCATGCGGCTGCATCCCATCCTCGGTTATACGAAGATGCATCGCGGCGTCGATTTCGCCGCACCGCCGGGCGCGCCGATCATGGCGGCGGGCGACGGCATGGTCGAACGCGCCGGTGCGGCCGGCGCCTATGGCAATCTTGTCCTGCTGAAGCATGACGGCGGCTATGAGACCGCCTACGCGCATATGAGCCGCATCCCGCGCGGCTTGGGTCCCGGCACGCGAGTGCGTCAGGGTCAAGTCATCGGCTATGTCGGCGCCACAGGCCGCGCCACCGGCCCGCATCTGCACTACGAGGTGCGGCTCCGGGGCGAGCCGATGAATCCGATGTCGGTCAAGATCGGTCCGGGCCAGCCGCTCGCCGGTGCGGATATCGCGCGCTTCCACGCCGAGGCGGAAGCAACCGATCGCAAGCTCCTGGCGCTGCGCCAGGCGACCCTCGTCGCCGGCCTGCCTGGCGCGCGGCTCGCGCAATAGCGCCGGCTCACCCGCGCGCGATATCCGCGCCGCCGAGAAAGAAGCGGTTCCAGGTCGGGCTGATCAGGATCTCGTTGACGCAGACGCGCGGCGGCATCTCAGCGACGAAGCGGATGGTGCGGCCGAGATCCTCGGGCTGCAGCATACGCGCGATCTCCTCGGGCGAGGGCGGCTTGGGCCGGTTCCTGAGAATTGGCGTCGCCACCTCGCCGGGATAGATGACGCAGGCGCGGATGCCGTTCACGCATTCCTCGTCGTTGAGCGAGTGCGTGAGGGCGGCCATGGCGTGCTTGCTGGCGTTGTAGGCGGGGCCGGTCATGTAGGTCTCGAAGCGGCCCGCCCAGGAAGAGATGTTGATGACGAGCCCGTCCTTGCGCGCGCGCATCTGGGGCAACACCGCGTGGATGCAATAGAGCGCGCCATTGAGATTGATGCCGATGATCTGCGCAAAGCTCTCCGGCGTGAGCGTCTTCCAGAAGCGGGTCGGCAGGTTGATGCCGGCGCTGTTGACCAGGATGTCGACCCGCCCGTGGCGATCGAGGATGCCGGCGGCGACACGAGCGACCGCGTCCCGGTCGCCAACGTCGACCGGCGCCGCTTCGGCCTTGCCGCCGGCGGCGGCGATCTCGGCGACAGCCGCCTCGAGCTGGCCCGGGCGGCGCCCGCTCAGCACGACGCTTGCCCCGGCCTCAGCCAGCTCACCGGCGCCGGCACGGCCGATGCCGCTGGCCGCCCCGGTGATCCAAGCGACTTTGCCGTGCAGCATAGGCGCGCCTCCCGTCCCCACCGGCGCGGCATCATGGCCGCGCCGCTGCCCTCTGGCAACCGCGCCTTGCCGGCCGGCGTCTCAGTACTGCTTGTAGGGCAAGAACTTGCCGCTCATGCTGACGCGCACGCGGTCGCCCTTCTGGTCGGGCTGGCGTTCGATCGCCATGTCGAAATCGATGGCGCTCATGATGCCGTCGCCGAACTCCTCTTGGATGAGCGCCTTCCAGGTGGTGCCGTAGACCTGCACCAGCTCGTAAAAGCGATAGATCAGCGGATCCGTCGGCACCGCGGTGGGCAATGATCCCCGATAGGGCACCTCCTGCAGCAGCGCCACCTCGTCCTCGTCGAGGCCGAGCAGTTTTCCCGCCGCCTCCGCCTCGGCTTTGCCAAGCCTCATCTGTCCGTGCAGCGCCGCGGTGTAATAGACCGGCGAGCCCGGTCCGATCTTGGCGGCGATCTCCCTCCAGGACAGTCCGCGCTTGCGCTTGATGACGGCGATCTTCTCGGTGAGCTCGGCGCGTGTCATGGCTGCCTCCCTGATGCGGCGGATGTGCCCGCCGAAAGCGAGCTTATCCGCCCGCCTGCTCCATGCAACGGCAATGCCGTAGGTCGCGCGCGCCCGCAACGCCCGCGCGCTGCCCAATCGCGCACCCGCCTGCGCGCTGGTCGTGCAGCGGCCCGCGCCGCGTCTGCTTGCGGCGGGCTTACTCCGCCGCCTTGGCGACGCGTCCGGTGATGGCGAGGCCGCCCTCGCCGGCGCCGATGTCGACGGTCTCGCCATCGGCGATGCGGCCGGCGAGGATGAGCTCGGCCAAGGGGTTCTGCAGCGAGCGCTGGATCACCCGCTTCAGCGGCCGTGCGCCATAGACCGGGTCATAGCCGCAATCGGCGAGCCAAGCGCGCGCCGCGGCGTCGACCGCGAGCGTGATCTTGCGGTCGGCGAGCAGCTTTTGCAGCCGCTGGAGCTGAATGTCGACGATCCCCCTCATGTCGGCGCGCGACAGCCGGCGGAAGATCAGGATCTCGTCGAGCCGGTTCAGGAACTCCGGACGGAAGGCGCCGCGCACGATCTGCATCACCTCGGCGCGCACGCTCGCGACCTCGACGGTCTCCGGCAAGCTGGCCAGGATCTCGCTGCCGAGATTGGAGGTGAGGACGATAAGCGTGTTGCGGAAGTCGACGGTACGGCCCTGCCCGTCGGTCAAGCGCCCGTCGTCGAGCACCTGCAGCAGCACGTTGAAGACGTCGGGATGCGCCTTCTCGACCTCGTCGAAGAGGATGACCTGATACGGCCGGCGGCGGACCGCCTCGGTGAGCGCGCCGCCCTCTTCATAGCCTACGTAGCCCGGCGGCGCGCCGATCAGGCGGGCGACCGAGTGCTTCTCCATGTACTCCGACATGTCGATGCGGATCATCGCGCTCTCGTCGTCGAACAGGAACTCGGCAAGCGCCTTGGTGAGTTCGGTCTTGCCGACGCCGGTGGGCCCGAGGAAGAGGAAGGAGCCGATCGGCCGGTGGGGATCCTGCAGGCCGGCGCGCGCCCGGCGGATCGCGTTCGAGACGGCGATCACCGCTTCGTCTTGACCGATGACGCGACGGCGCAGATTGTCCTCCATGGCCAGGAGCTTCTCGCGCTCGCCCTCGAGCATCTTGTCGACGGGAACGCCGGTCCAGCGCGACACCACAGCGGCGATGTGCTCGGGCGTGACCGCCTCGTCGATCATGCGGTGGCTCTCCGCCGCCTCGGCCGCCTTGAGCTTGCGCTCGAGCTCGGGGATGACCCCGTAGGTAAGCTCGCCGGCGCGCGCCCAATCGTTTTTGCGCTGCGCCTGTTCAAGCTCGATACGAGCCTGGTCGAGCTGCTCCTTGAGCTTCTTCGCGCCGGCGAGCTTGTCCTTCTCGGCGCGCCATTGCGCGGTGAGCTCGGCCGAACGCTGCTCGGCCTCGCCAAGCTCCGCCTCGAGCTTCTCGAGCCGGTCGCGGGAGGCCTGGTCGCTCTCCTTCTTGAGCGCCTCGCGCTCGATCTTGAGCTGGATGATGCGCCGGTCGAGCTCGTCGATCGCCTCGGGCTTCGACTCTGCCGCCATGCGCAGCCGCGCCGCCGCTTCGTCCATCAGGTCGATCGCCTTGTCCGGCAGGAAGCGGTCGGCGATGTAGCGGTTGGACAAGCTCGCGGCGGCGACGATGGCGCCGTCGGTGATGCGCACGCCGTGATGGACCTCGTATTTCTCCTTGATGCCGCGCAGGATCGAGATGGTGTCCTCAATCGTCGGCTCGTTGACGAAGACCGGCTGGAAGCGCCGCGCCAACGCCGCATCCTTCTCGATATGCTTGCGGTACTCGTCAAGCGTGGTGGCACCGACGCAATGCAGCTCGCCGCGCGCCAGAGCCGGCTTCAGCATGTTGGAGGCGTCCATCGCCCCTTCCGCCTTGCCGGCACCGACCAGCGTGTGCAGCTCGTCGATGAAGACGATGATCTCGCCCTCGGCGGCGGTGATCTCCGCGAGCACCGCCTTCAGGCGCTCCTCGAACTCGCCGCGGAACTTGGCGCCGGCGATCAACGCACCAAGATCGAGCGCGAGGAGTCGCTTTTCCTTCAGACTGTCGGGCACATCGCCATGGGCGATGCGCAAGGAAAGGCCCTCGACGATTGCCGTCTTGCCGACGCCTGGCTCGCCGATCAGCACGGGATTGTTCTTGGTACGCCGCGACAGCACCTGCACCGTGCGGCGAATCTCCTCGTCGCGGCCGATCACGGGATCGAGCTTGCCCTCGCGCGCCGCCGCGGTGAGGTCTCGCGCGTATTTCTTGAGGGCATCATAGCCCTCCTCCGCGCTGGCGCTGTCGGCACGGCGCCCCTTGCGCACCTCTTCGACGGCCCGGTTCAGGCTCTGCGCGCTGACGCCGGCATCGGCCAACGCCTTAGCGGCCGCCGTACCCTTCATCAAGCTCAGTGCCAGCAGCAGCCGCTCGACGGTGATGAAGCTGTCCCCGGCTTTCTTGGCGACCTTCTCCGCCTCGGCGAAGAGCCGCGCCGTCTCTGGCGCGAGAAATACCTGGCCGGCGCCGCTGCCCTCGACCCGCGGCAGCTTCTCAAGCGCCGCCGCCGTCGCGGCGCGGGCGCGGTTGGCATCGCCGCCGGCGGCAGCGATCAGATTCGATGCTAGACCCTCCTTGTCGTCGAGCAGAACCTGCAGGAGATGTTCGGGCGTAATCTGCTGGTGGCCGCGCCGCTGCGCCAGGGTCTGCGCCGCTTGCACGAACCCCTTGGAGCGCTCCGTATATTTTTCGAAGTCCATGGGACCCCCATAGCGAACCGGCCTGCCGGTCCCTCTTCGAGGCGACCAGGCGGGCCTTCCAGTTCACCAATATGGGGTGTAAAGGCAGCGCCACCAAGGCCCGCCGCGGCGACTCGCCCGCCCGCGCCAGGGGCGGCAATGCGCCGCACACCCGCAACGCGTGCGGGCCTCAACCTCAGGCGGTCGGCGGGGTCTCGGGATCGCCCGGCGACGGCACCGGTTGCGGCGCCGGACGGCTCTCGGCCTCGGGCTCAGTGTCGGGCCCAGTCATTTCCGTATCGGCGGGGGTCATCGGCCGCGGCGGAGCGATGGCGTTACTCGGCCCCTGGCC
>JASHRZ010000080.1 GCA_030037055.1 Alphaproteobacteria bacterium | reverse complement strand
GTCGTGCTGCTGCGCGGCGCGCTCGACGGGCTCGCCGCCGTGCCGCCGCTCGCCGATGCGCAGTATCGCGAAAAGCGCGGCGCGCTCGCGCTGAAGCCGCCGGGCGAGAGCGGCGGCTGCCTTGCGCTCGAGCACGGCTTCGCGCTGCACCCGGCGCTCGCGCCGCTTTATCCCTATTGGCAGAAGGGCGAGCTCGGCTTCCTGCACGCCGCGGGCAACGGCTATCGCACGCGCTCCCATTTCGATGCGCAGGATCTGATGGAGAGCGGGCTTTCCGCCAAGACAGGGATGAGCGACGGCTGGCTCAACCGCGCGTTGGCGCTGCTGCCGCGCGGCGAGCATCGCCAGGGCCTCGCGGTGGGCGGCGCCGTGCCCCTCATCCTGCGCGGCGCCGTGCCGGTCGCCTCCTGGGAGCCGCCGGGCGGCTTGCGCGCGGCGAGTCCGGAATTCCTCGCCGCGCTGGCGGCGCTCTATCAGCCCGACGCGCTGCTTGGTCCCGCGCTTGCCGAGGGAATAAAGGCGCAGCAATTCTCGAATGCCGTGCTCGGCGACGGCATGGAAGGCGGGCGCGGCTTCGGGCCGAAGAATTTCGCGCCGCTCGCCGAGGCCGTGGGCAAGCTGCTTGCCGTCGCGGATGGGCCGCGCATCGCGGTGCTCGAGATGGGCGGCTGGGACACGCATGTCAATCAGGGCGCCGGAGAGGGGCGCCTTGCGCAGAATCTTGCGGGCTATGCCGAAGGCCTCGACGCGCTCGCCAAGGCGCTGGGCCCGGCCTGGCAGCAGACCGCGCTTGTGGCGGTGACCGAGTTCGGCCGCACCGTGGCGGTCAACGGCAACAACGGCACCGATCACGGCACCGCTTCGGTGCTGTTGCTCATGGGCGGCGCGGTGAAGGGCGGCCGGATGCTCGGCGACTGGCCGGGCCTCGCTCGCCTCGAGGACGACCGCGACCTGCGCGTCGCCACCGACACCCGTCGCGTGATGAAGGCGCTGCTGCGCGATCATCTCGGCCTCGATCTCGCGGGCCTCGACCGCAAGGTCTTTCCCGACACTCAGGGCCTACGCCCGCTCGACGGTGTCCTTAAATCTGCGCCGGCGTGATCTCGATCGCGGGATCGAAGCAGACCAGCTCGATGGTGTTGTCTTCGGGATCCCGGAGATAGATCGAGCGCCAGCCGATCCAGGTATGGATGGCGGCATCGGTCGCGACGCCGAGCCGCGCGAAATGCGCGAGCGCGTTGTCGTACTCCTCCCGGCCGATTTCCAGCGCGAAATGGTGCAGCGTCGTGCGCAAGGGATCGTGTCCCGCCCATTCGCGCCGGCGGAAGTTGGATGGCATATGGTCGCGGAAGAAGCCGAGGATCTGGGTGTGGCCGCCGAACCCCTCGGCGACGCGCAGGAAGGCGAGTTCGTCTGAAAGCCGCCGCAGCAGCTCCAATCCGAGCACCCGGCGATAAAACGCGATCATGCCGTCGAGGTCGCGCACGCGCAGCACGATCTCGCCCAAGCCTCGTGCCGCGAAGCCTTGCTCTTGCGCCGTCATCGCTGCCATCCTTGTCGTGCTATTTCCGGGCGGACCGGCCCTTGGCTGCAGGATGGCGCCGTCCCCGCGGCCTCGTAAAGCACCGCGAGCGACGCTCCCTATCACCGATTTCGCAGCCGCTCTGGCGTTGCGGGGCAGGGCAATCGCATTCGGGACACCACGGGCGCAGGAAGGACAGGGCGAACGAAATTTGGGTGCCGCGGAGGAGAAGGTCAACCTTGGAAGACTTGTCCGTTCAATCGCGCCGGATTTGCGCAAAGCACATCCGCCGCAGACGCCCGTCGTCGAGTGCGGCTTCGACCGATTGCGGGTCGCCATAGGCCCTGTTGATCGTCGAAATCAGAAATCGATAGGACGGGGCCTTGCTCAGGTACTCGCTGGCCCCGCTATAGGCCGCTTCGATCGGCAGGCCGTTCTGCCGAGCCTGGAGCGCCACGCGAACCACGTTCATCATCGCCTGGCATACGACGACGGAGGCGAAGTCGTCGGACGGGCGATCGCTCGGCTGGGAGAGGTCGGCGGCGGCGGTTGCGGGCGCGGGCTTTATCGCGGTCGCGCCCAATAGGCAGAAGCCGACGATAGCGACACAAACGAGGCGAGGTAGCATAGGAAACATTTTCCGAAACTTGGAAATGGAAGTCCGCGGATCTGTCGGCCGCCTTCGGCAACGGAGCCGTCTGAGCCTGTTGGTACTGCTTTGGACTTAAGGAAGTCTTACGTTGACCGAATAATCGGCGGCCGGTTCGTCCGGCGTTTGATGGCAGCCGATGGCTGGATTTTATGAATTCCGCGACGCGCGGCCGCCGCATACGTGCCCGCGACTCCGGCCTATCGCATTCACCCATTTCGATCACCCCCGCTTCGATGATCCGCACACGCAAAAATCTTCTCCTCTCCGCCCTAGGGGACGCAGAGGTCGGGCGAGGTGGGGGCTGCCAAATCGTGGCCAGCATGCGTGGACTCCGGCGGAAACGCCGAGCGTTCCCGCAACCCTGGCCGACCGCTCTGCGGTCGTCCCCGCTTGGGTTCGTTGCCGAAGCGATCGAACGCGTTGCTCATTCTAAATACTTCTTCGCCCTCAGTGCGACAGAAGGCCTCGCCGCTTCGGCATCGGCAACCCTTCGAGCGAGATCGTACGAGTCCGGTAGGCGGCTGCTGCAGGGAACCGGCAGGCCGGACGAGATGGGGGTGATGATCTCCCGAAGAGCGTGCGCCGAGATCGCGCAGCGCACTGTGCCGCCGTCCAAAGTGGGCGCGCTGGCCGCGAGCGCTACGGCGTCTCCCGCCGCCCGGCGAGAAGCAGGGCCGCTTGCTCGCGGTTCCGCTGCATTTTCTCGGCTAATAGCTGGCTGCCGCCGGCACGAAGAC
>JASHRZ010000675.1 GCA_030037055.1 Alphaproteobacteria bacterium | reverse complement strand
GTAGAGGCCTGGCATCGCGCCGGTGCCAGCGGACATGGGGGCGGCGTCAGCGACCGCCCGCCCACGCCGATGGGAGCGATGTTGCGACCCGCAAGGACGAGCGCGGCATACGCGTTGGGCGGGCCGTAGCTGGCGCGAGCCGGCCCTCGCCATGAGAGGGACTCACCTATTGGCCGAAACCAAGGGGCACTTGCCGTCGGCCAAAGGACGGAATGCCCGGTCGCCGGGGATTGTCGACACCACCTTGAAATAGTCCCAGGCCTCTTTGGATTCGGCGGGAGCCTTCGCCTGCAACAGGTAGACCGGATGAAGCGCGCGGCCGTCCGACCGGATGGTGACCGTGCCGTAGACCGGATCGACCGCGGGTGCCGCCTTCATCGCTGCGACGACCGCCTTGCCGTCGGCGCTGCTGCCCACCTTGTCCACCGCCTTCAGATAGGCGAGCAAACTGGAATAGACGCCGGCCTGCATGTCGTTGGGCATCTGGTGTTTCGCGAAGCGTTGTTGATAGCGCCGCGACCAGGCGCGTGTCGCGTCGTTGAGATCCCAATACCAAGCGTTGACGGTGAGCATGCCCTGCGCCGCCTGGGGCGTGAGTGCGGGGATGTTCTGGATGGTCAGCACGAACCCAGCAAGGGTGACTTTGCCGGTGAGCCCGAACTCGGCGGCTTGCTTCACCGCATTGGTGAGATCGCCGCCGGCATTGGCGAGCGCCAAGACTTGCGGCTGCGTCGCTTGCGCCTGAAGCAGGAACGAGGAAAAGTCGGTCGTGCCCAGCGGCGCGTCCACCGAGCCCAGCACTTTTCCGCCTTCAGCGACCACCGCCTCGCTCGCCTGCTTTTGCAGGTCGTGGCCGAACGCATAATCGGCGGCGATGAAGAACCAGGTTTTCTTTCCCTGTTCGACGATGGCGCGGCCCAGCGCGTGCCCAAGTTCCCAGGTGTCGTAGGTCCAATGCACCGTGTTCGGAGTGCATTGCGCGCCGGTGAGCTCCGCCGTGCCCGCGCCGGAGGCGACGAAGACCCGGTTCTTATCGGCCACGATCTGATTGACCGCGAGAGCCACGGCGGAGTTGGGCACGTCGGCAATCATGTCGACGCCGTCCTCGTCGATCCACTTGCGCGCGATCGCGGCGCCGACATCTGTTTTGTTCTGGTGGTCGGCGAAGATCACTTCGACCTTGCGCCCGGCGGCGCGCCCGCCGTAATCCTCGACCGCCATCTGCGCCGCCACGACCGAACCCGGCCCCTGGAAGTCGGCGTAGGGTCCGGACATGTCGTTGAGCACGCCGATGCGGATCGGCTTTTCGTCGGCTGCGGCGGAATTGCCTCCGAAGGATAGTCCCGCGAGCATCAACGCAGCAATGATACGGGAGTAGGTGAGCGTCGTCATGCGGTCCTCCCAAATCCACGGCCGATCTACGCCGGCATTGAACAGGCGTCGGGAACGCCGACGCGCCGCGATGCTATCCCCCCACTTAAAGCGAGCGCAATAACCGTCAGCGATCCGGTTGTTGATATTATTACCATAGACGCGCCGGTCCTGAATCCCCATGAGGAGGGCCGGGGCGACGGTAAAACGCAAGGCGACAAGGCATTGTCGATTCCGGTGGGAGAGTGGGTCATTCGATCGCGCGTGTCGAAAGGGGACCCGGACCGGCAGGCGCTGTAGCGGTTCACGTGTCTTGGCCGGGCCATGTCGCGTCCGGTAGCACTCAGGCATCCGTCGGCTTCATGGGCGAGAGCCCCGGCGGCCTCCTCGAAAAGGGGGCAGACAGGTTCCTCCACCGGTGTCATGCTCGCCTGCCGCCGATCAGCGGCGGCCTTATCTCTGGTTCGGGGCACTTGGTCTCATGATGGAGCTCTACGATCTCGCCGGCGCCGAGGAGGATCGGCGCTTCAGCCCCTTCTGCTGGCGCGCGCGCCTGGCGCTGGCGCATAAGGAGCTGCCGGTGCGGACGCTCGCCTGGCGCTTTACCGAGAAGGAGCGCTTGGCACCCTCGGGGCAGGGGCGGGTGCCGGTGCTGGTCGATAACGGCCGCTGGGTGGCCGATTCCTGGGTGATCGCCACCTACCTCGAGGAGACCTATCCCGACCGCCCCTCGCTGTTCGGCGGCGGCGCGGGGCGGGCGCTCAGCCGCTTCTACAGCAATTGGGCCGACAGCGCGCTGCATCCCGGCCTGATCCGCTTCGTCCTGCTCGATGTCTGGCGGCATCTGGCGCCGCAGGATCGGGACTATTTCCGCCGCTCGCGCGAGGAGCGCTTCGGCGCCACCCTTGAGGCCGTCGTCGCCGACCGCGACCAGCGTCTCGACGGCTTCCGACAGAGCCTGACGCCGCTGCGGCTCACCTTGCAGACGCAGCCTTTTCTCGGCGGCGAACGGCCGCTTTATGCCGACTACATCGTTTTCGGCGGGTTCCAATGGGCGCGTTGCATCAGCGACTACGCACTCCTCGCCGCCGATGATCCCGTGGCGGCGTGGCGCCGTCGCATGCTCGAGCTCTTCGGCGGGCTCGCCGGCAAAGCCAAAGGCTATCCCGTCGCCTAAACGGCGTGCCTGCGACGCTGCGCCGCAGGCGCACACGCCGGGTTAAGCCGACGGCGATGCCAAGCAGTGGGCGCAACGGCCCGCCGGATGCGGCCGCGTGAGAAGGCGCGCTAAGCGCGAAGCGTCATCAACACCAGCGAAGCGATGACGACGCCGGCGGATTGCGTGCCGGCGGTGATTTGGCCGAGCATCAGTCCGCAGACCGTACTCGCAAGGGTAACGGCGCCGAGCAGCGCACTCATCGGGTATGCCTCCATCGGGTGCGTCGGGTCCAATTCCCAGCACGTTTTCCCGATAACGCGGCCACCCTGCGATTTATTCCGGTGATCTACGCGTCGATCTTCGCCGTCGCCGCGAGCTTGGCCAATGCCTGTGGCGTGTCGATGTCGGTGAGCACGGCATCGCTTTCCATCTCGACCTCGGCCACGAGCTCGGGATGGGCGGCGATGAGGTCGCGCGCGCCGACGTCGCCGGAAACCGCGGCCAGCTCGGCAAAGAGCTGCTTGCCCAGCAGCACCGGGTTGCCGCGCTTGCCGCGGCGGATGGGAACGCAGAGAGCGCGGCCTTCGACCGGATTGAAGGCGCCGATCAGCCGGTCGATGACCGCAGCGGTGACCATGGGCATGTCGCCGAGGCAAATGACGACGCCGTCGACCGCGTCGGGCAGCGCGGCAAGCCCGCACTTCACCGAGGTGGAAAGGCCCTGTGCGTGGTGGGGGTTGTGAACGAAGCGCGCCTCGAGCCCGGCCAGCGCCGCCTCGACCTTCTCCCGCTGATAGCCCGTGACCACCACCAGCGGCCTTGCCCCGGAGGCCGCGACCGCTTCGGCCACGCGTCGCACCATCGGCTTGCCGTCGATGCCGATGAGCAGCTTGTTGAGCGTCCCCATGCGCCGCGACTGGCCGGCGGCCAGCACCAGCCCGGCAATGCGCGGGGCTTGCGGCGCGTGCTTGGCCGCTTCGGCCGCCACTTTGGCGCGGGGCAGCGGGCGGGTCGGAATGTCGGCGAGCAGGCCGCCCACCCCCATGCGCATGATCTCGCTTGACCCTACCGGGAGCTCCGCCAGCAGGCGCTGGAGCACCCAGTCGAAGCCGTTGAGCTTGGGCGAGCGGGCGCAGCCGGGCAGCCCCAGCACCGGCACCGCGCCGCGCCGGCCCATCAGCATCAGATTGCCGGGATCGACCGGCATGCCGAAATGCTCGATGACGCCGCCGGCCGCCGCGATCGCTGCGGGGATGACATCGCGCCGGTCGACGATGGCCGAGGCGCCGGCAATCAGCACCAGTTCGGCACCCTCGGCGATGGAAGCGGCGATTTCCGGCGCCAGAGCCGCGACGCCGTGCTCGCAACGCCGCTCGAGCATAAGCGAGCTGCCGAGCGCCTCCAGCCGGTCGCGCGTTGCCGCGACCGTCTTGTCGAGGACGCTCTCCTTGAGCCCGGGAAGCCGCGTCTGGATCAGCGCCGCGCGCTTCTCGCGAAACGGCGCCACGGCAATGAGCGGGCCGCCGGACGCCGCCGCCTCGAGGCAGGCGGCCACCGATTCGCGCCGCACGGCGAAGGGAATGACCTTGACGGTCGCCACCATCTGCTCCGGCGCCACCACGGCATAGGGCTCGATGGTGGCGAGCGTGATGGTTTCGTCGACGAGGTTGAAGCGATCGATCCGGGTGCGGTCGAAGACAAGAAGGCCAGCCACTTGCGCGAAAAGATTAACGCG
>JASHRZ010000674.1 GCA_030037055.1 Alphaproteobacteria bacterium | reverse complement strand
CCTCGGCGACGACGGAGGTGGCGCGCTCGAGCTGCGCCTCCGTCGGCAGCAAGGCGCGGCGATTGGCGAGCGCCCAGCCGTAATATTGCACATGCGCCACTTCGAGCCGGCCGGCGCCGAGCTTGAGCGCAAGCTCGATCATCTCCGGCAACCGCTCGAGGTTCTGGCGGTGCATCACCGCATTGACGGTGAGCGGCAGCCCGGCCTCGCGCACCAGCGCGGCGGCGGCGAGCTTCTTCACATGCGCATCGGCGAGACCGGCGATGCGGTCGGCGCTCGCCGCTTCCGCGTCCTGGAAGCTCAGCTGGACGTGCTCCAGCCCGGCCTCGACCAGCTCGGCAAGCCGCGCGCGGTCGAGCAGGACGCCCGAGGTGATGAGGTTGCTGTAGAGCCCGACCGCGCCGGCATGGCGCACCAGCGCCGCAAGATCGCGCCGCACCAACGGCTCGCCGCCGGAGAAGTGCACCTGCAGCACGCCGAGCGCCGCCGCCTCGCTCAGCACGCGCTCCCAGGTCGCTTGGTCCAGCTCGGCGCTGGCGCGCTCGAGCTCGAGCGGGTTCGAGCAATAGGGACAGCGCAACGGGCAGCGATGCGTGAGCTCGGCCAGCAGCGCCAGCGGCGGGGCGATGTCGCCGCTCATGGCGCGAGCACGCCCTTGTCGGCGAGGTCCTGCAGCATGCCGATGACGTCCGTGGCGATGATCTCGCGCGGCGTCTCGAAGCGCCGGGCGAGATCGTCGATGACGGCATCGACGCTCTGCGCGCCGTCGATCAGCTTGAGAATCTCCACCGCCTGCTCGTCGGGCAGCAACAGGCGTTCGGGCGCCAGCACGACCCAGCGGCCGCGCGTCTCGTCATGGCGGAACTTCACGTGCGGCGCAAAGCGCAACCGGCTCGCGCCCGTGACGATCGCGCGCTGCGGGGCGCCGCTCACCGGCCGATCCCTTGCTGCACAGGCACGAAGGCGCCGGGAGGCACGAGACGCGGCTCGACATAGGCGAGGTAGAGCCCGTCGAGTTGCGCCCACAGCACGCCGCATTTGAAGCGTAGCGCCGCGAGCACCGTCTCCTGCTGCTCGCGCGTGCGCGCCTCGGTCTTGACATAAGCCAGCGCGAAATCGGCGTCGCGCGGCGCCTGGGACAGGCGCGGCTTGAAATAGGCGAGCGTATCCATGGTGATGAAAGGATAGCCGCGGAGCATGCCCTCGACGCGCTCGGCGATGATGCCGGGCGAGAACATCTCGGTGAGCGAGGAGGCGACAGCCTCGAGCACGGAGCGCTCGCGCACGAAGTTGACATAGGCGTCGACGGCAAAGCGCGTCGTCGGCAGGATGCCCTCGCTCGATTCGACATAGGCGCGGTCAAGGCCGACGCCCTCGGCGAGCTTGAGCCAGCGCTCGATGCCGCCTGGCGCTACGCCGTCGCCGTCATGGTCGACGAGCCGCGAGCGCCAGGCGCGGCGCAGCTCGGCGCTCGGCATGCGGGCGATCAGGCTGGCGTCCTTGATCGGGATTTGGCTCTGATAGTAGTAGCGATTGAGCGCCCAGGCCTGGATCTGACCGCGATCGAGCTTGCCGCCGTGCAGCATCCGGTGGAAGGGATGGCGGTTGTGGTAGCGCTCGGCGCCGATGGCGCGAAGTGCCGCCTCCAGCTCATCCGGTGTCAGTAGCTTCTCGGTCATGGCGCCCGATCTTCTATGCGCCAGGGGCAATAACAAATCGCCTCGGGCGCCCAAAGGGGCCCGGGCGATCGATGCGACCGCGCCCCTGCCGAGCGCGTGCTCGGCAAAGGGGCCGGTCCGCTCAGATGCTTATTTCAGCTCGGCGCAGGCGTAGGAATTGATTTCCAGGCCAACGGCGATTTCGACGATACGCGGCGTCATCCACTTCATTGTGCTTTCCTCCTCGCGAGACCGGTCGATGAAACGACATCGAACCATGCCGGTTGCCAACGCTAGGGGGTGGGCATCCGGCTGTCAACCGCCGATCGACGCTGCCGGTCGCCGCCGCTTTCCCCCGGTGGATGCGCCCAAGCCCCTGGGGACTCCCGCCGGTTGTTCGGGGAAAGGCTGATACGCCATATACCGAATGTCCCGCAGATTCGAAGATTCGGCCCATCGTCTCGGCATTGACAGGACATAGGCGACACTGCAAGCATGCCTTGAGTGATCGCCATGTCACGGCACCCGTGACTAACGAAATATAATTATCACCGGGGGAGGGACCTACTCGACACATCCACAGGCGCAATCCGCGTGCTCGGCCGATGGTGGCTATACCCATCGGATTGAGCTGCGGCATCGCCGTTCAGGGGGCGGCCGGCGCCCAGGCGCGGCCCATCAGTTCTGTTTTCCCGCGCCGCTCTGCCCGCAAGAAGGCACCGGCAGGGGCGGACAACGACGGAAGGGGACACCATGACTGTTCTGACCATCAACGGCTTCCGGCGCGTCGTCGACATGCCCGACGACACGCCGCTTCTCTGGGTCATCCGCGAGTATTTGCAGATGACCGGCACGAAATTCGGCTGCGGCGCCGGCCTCTGCGGGGCCTGCACGGTCCATCTCAATGGCGAGGCGGTGCGCTCCTGCCAGACCAGCCTGTCCGATGCCGCCGCCGGCGAGGTGACGACCATCGAGGGGCTCGACCCCCGGGGCGAGCATCCGCTGCAGAAGGCCTGGATCGCCGAGCAGACGCCGCAATGCGGCTGGTGCCAGTCGGGCCAGATCATGCAGGCGGCCGCATTGCTACAGAAGAATCCGAACCCCTCCGACGCGCAGATCGTGGACGCCATGAACGGCAATCTCTGCCGCTGCATGACCTACGTGCGCATCAAGAAGGCGATCAAGCGCGCCGCCGCCGACATGCGCAAGACGAAGGAGATCTGAGATGGGTGAGACAATCGCTCGCACCGCGGCGCGCTCGCCGAGCCGTCGCCAGTTCCTCGTCGGCAGCATCGCTGCCGGCGCCGGACTCACCTGCGGCTTCGCGCTCCTGCCGGTGCTCGAAGGCGGTGCCGGAGAGGCGCTTGCCGCCGGCAATTTCTCGCCGACGGTCTGGTACACGATCGACCGCGGCGGCATCGTGACCGTTCACATCACCAAATCCGAGATGGGCCAGCATGTCGGCACCGCGCTGGCGCAGGCGGTGGCCGAGGAGCTGGAGGCGGATTGGCGCGATGTCCGCATCGACTATCCCGATCCGGCCGAGCAGTGGGGCCTGATGGTGACCGGCGGCAGCTGGAGCGTGAACAGCAGCTTCGACACGTTGTCGCGCTGCGGCGCCGCAGGGCGCATGGCGCTCATCGAGGCCGCCGCCGCCATGATGGGCGTGCCGGCGGCGCAGCTCCACGCCGCCAATAGCCGCGTGATCGCCTCCTCGGGCAAGTCGATGAGCTATGCCGAGCTGGTCTCGACCGGCAAGCTCGACAAGACCTACACGCCCGACGAGCTCAAGACGATCCAGCTCAAGAAGCCGAGCGAATACAAGATCGTCGGCAAGCCGGTGCCGGCGCTCGATCTCCCGGCCAAGACCAACGGCACGGCCAAATACGGCATGGATATGTTCGTGCCCGGGATGGTCTATGCCAAGATCGCCCGCCCGCCCGTGCGCTACGGCGCCAAGCCGCTCGCCGTCGACGACAGCGAGGCCAAGAAGGTCGCGGGCTATCAGCAGTTCGTCTCGGTGCCCGACCCGACCGGGACGGCGGCGGCCTATGTCATCGCCATCGCCAGCAACTATCCCGCGGCGATGGAAGCGGCCCGGGCGCTCAAGATCAACTGGGATCTCGGCCCCAATAAGGACGTCAGCAGCGAAAGCATCATCGCCCATGCCAAGGAGCTGGTCGCCGATGCCAATAGCGGCCTCTCGTTCTGGGACGTCGGCAATGCCGCGCAAGCGCTGCAGACGGCGGCCATCAAGCACGAGGCGGTCTACATCACGCCGCTCGCCGTGCATGCGCCGATGGAGCCGATGAACTGCGTCGCCTTCGAGCGCGAGGGCATCTGGCACATCTATTCGGGCTCGCAATTCCAGACCCGCTCGGGGCCGCTCTGCGCGGCCGCGGTTGGCGCCAAG
>JASHRZ010000673.1 GCA_030037055.1 Alphaproteobacteria bacterium | reverse complement strand
GAATCAAACGCGCTTTCGGCCGAGGCGATGTCTATGAGAGGCACTGTCGAGATGGTTGGCGAGCGGCTGCTCGAGAATGTTCCGATGAGCGAGCACGAGCGGAAGATCCGGATCGAGCTTGCCGCTTGCTACCGCCTGGCGCAAAAGAATGGCTGGGACGAACTTATCTACAATCATATCTCTGAGCGCGTTCCGGGGCGGGAGCACCATTTCCTCATCAATCCTCCTCGCCTTCGAGGAGGCGACGGCATCGAACCTGGTCAAGGTGAATATCGAAGGCCGCTTCATCGGCGATTCGAAATACCGTATCAACGCAGCCGGCTTCACCATCTATAGCGCCATCCACGGGGCCCGGCCGGAGGTGGGGTGCGCCATCCAGCTTCCTACCGAGGCGGGTATGACGCTTTCCGTGCTCGAAGATGGTCTGTTGCCGCTGACTCAGACAGCGATGCTCTTTCAGAATGAGCCGCATTTCACGATTACGAGGGTATCGCGCTCAATCTCGCAGCGCGTCAGCGCCTTGTTCGCGACCTTGGCGACAAATCCGTCATGACCCTGCGCAATCACGGCACGCTGGTGGCCTGTCCCACTGTCGGCCAGGCTTTCGTGACGATCTTCCTGCTTGAAAAAGCGGTGCGGGCACAGCTGCAGGCGAAGGCATGCAACAGCAAACTGATTCAAGCATCGCCCGAGGCCGTCGACATCACCGCTCAATTCGGCACAAGCGGCACCGGCGGCGCGGAACAGGCCTGGCAAGCGATGATGCGGCGGCTTGAACGCGACGATACATCTTACCAGAGCTGATCCTGGCTCACTATGAATGAGATCGCCAACTCGTTCCTGCTCGTCTATGAGGGCCTCTTCCCGATCGTGAATCCCGTGGGCAGCGCACTGGTCTTTGTCGGCCTGACGCGACACCGCAGCGACCAGGAACGCCGCACTCTGGCTCGACGCATCGCGCTCAACCGTTTCTTCCTGTTGTTGGGCTCTCTGTTCGTCGGCTCGCATGTGCTCGAATTCTTCGGTATCACCTTGCCGGTCGTGTGCGTCGCCGGCGGGTTGGTGGTGAGCGCATTTGCCTGGAAGCTCCTCCACGCCGGACCGAGTTGGAGGATCGGCACACCACCGTCGCCGCTGCCAAGCCGATTGTGGCGACGGACGCCTTCTACCCCTTGACCATGCCGCTCACGGTCGGCCCGGGATCCATTTCAGTGGCCATTACGCTCGGCAGCCAGCGGCCGAAGATGGCGACCGATCTTGCCGATCTTGCCCTGCTTGGCGCTGCGGCCATTGCCGGCCTCGTCGCCATCGCCGCAACGGTCTATATCTGCTACCGCTTCGCCGAACCGATTATGACCTCCTCGGCGAAAGCGGGACCAATGTGTTGGTAAGGCTCTCCGCCTTTATCCTGCTCTGTATCGGCATCGAGATCATCTGGAGCGGCTATAGCGCCTAAGTCGGCGTTGCAACCTGATCCCTCGATGTCGCCGCGTTTGCCACGAACCAGCGATAGGCGTCGGCTAATCCGTCGCGCAGAGCAATGCGCGGACGCCAACCCATGGCGGCGAGCTTCGAGACGTCGAGCAGCTTGCGTGGCGCGCCGTCCGGCCTGGCGGTGTCGTAACGGAAGGTGCCGGTGAAGCCGACCACCTCGGCGATGAGTTCGGCCAGTTCGCGGATGCTGACGTCCTCGCCCCAGCCGACATTGACATGGCTCTCGCCGGAATACCGCATCATCAGGAATACGAGCGCATCGGCGAGGTCGTCAACATGCAGAAATTCGCGCCGCGGTGCCCCGGTTCCCCAGATTTCGACCTCGCCGGCCCCGCTTAGCTTCGCATAATGGGTTTTGGCAATGAGCGCCGGGACTACGTGACTCGCTGTGAGATCGTAGGTGTCACCGGGGCCATAGAGATTTGTCGGCTGCGCCGAAATGAAATCGGCACCGTATTGTCGGCGATACGCGGCGCAGAGCTTCAATCCCGCGATTTTCGCCACCGCATACCATTGGTTCGTCGGCTCCAAGGGACCACTGAGCAGCGCATCCTCCACCATGGGCTGCGCTGCAAGGCGGGGGTAAATGCAGGAGGAGCCGAGAAAAAGCAGCTTTTTCGTTTCCGAGCGCCGGGCTGCCTCGATGACGTTGCTGGCGATTTGCAGGTTGTCATAGAGGAATTCGGCCGGACGGGTGTCGTTGGCAAAGATGCCACCGACCGTCGCCGCTGCCACGATCACCGCTTCCGGCCGGGCGGCCGAGAACCAGCGCTCGACATCGGCCTGTCGGCGCAGATCGACTTCCCGGCGCCCGACGGTGAGCACCGCGCAGTGCTCGCGCGCCAGCCGTCGCAACAGCGCGCCACCCACCATGCCGCAGTGGCCCGCGACGAAGATGCGACGACCCGTTAGTGGAAAGATGACGGGCGCGGACTCCGCCATGCGCCTAATCCGAGCCCGAGGAGGCCGCACGGCGTGCCGGCCTAGGATAGTCCGCGCTCTTGAAGGGACTCTTTCGGCGTGATGCAGTCGAGGTCATGTTGGCGCCTAAAGGTTCATCCGCCGCACGAGCAGGCTGCTGAAAAACGTTTTGGAAGGCTCTCGATGCGTAACATAGATTCGAAATCGCGATCAACGGCGCACGAAAGAATGAACCGAGCGTCTCTTGGAATTCGAATGTTGCGCATCGGTCACGCCTTTTTCAGTTTTTCAGCAACCTGCCAGCACACCGCAGGTGACGATTCGGTGCGGCAGGCCCGTCTTGCCGCGTCGCTCCGCCAATCGGCGCCCCCCTTGGTCATGCGGGCTAGATTGCCACCATCGCGTCGGTTCTGCAAATTCCGAGCAACCTACGCTTGGGCAGCATTCAATGTTCTTTGCATAACGCGGGTTAGAGGCGCTAGCGGTCTAGCGGCCCCAGAAAGCAACCAATCGCGGCCAAGAAAGCCTCAGGTTGCTCCAGCAGCGGACAGTGGCCGCAGCCTGGCAGTAGGACAAAGCGCGCGCCTTTGATCTCTGGTGCCAGTTCGCGAGCGAGATCGAGCGGGGTGGCAGCGTCGAGCTCGCCCACCATGACAAGCGTCGGTTTCTTGATCCGCGAGAGCGCGCTTCTGAGATCGACCGCTCCAGCGCGCGGCACGCGGCAATGAAGGCGTCGGGATTGAAGCGGATGAGTACCGCCCTGCGCTCTGCGAGTGCACCGGCGTGGGCCGCGAGATAGGCATCGTGAAAGATGCACCGCGCCGCGATTTCGGCGACGGCCTCCATGCCGCCGGCGGCGACCTTCTCGGCCATGACGCCAAAGGCCGATCTCGCTGTTGCGGAAATCTTGCTGCGGTGCCGACAAGCAACAATTTCTCGAAAAGCGCGCCGTGCGGTGCCGCGAGTGCAGCCGCGACGAAACTGCGGAAAGCGTTCCCGAGCACCGCGCTGCCGGGGCCGAGGCCAAGGGCGCGTCAGGCTTCGGCAATACGATCGGCATGATCTTCGACACCAGGACCGGCCGGGCTCGACGCATCGAATCCGGGCAGGGCCGCGAGATGGACACGCCGGCCCTTGGTCAACTTCGGCACAATACGCGCGAATGTCGAACGGTCGATGAGCAGCGAGCGGAGGAGGACCAGGTCCGGCCCCTCGCCCACCGACACTATGTCCATCGTGCCGCCCCGAACCTCTAGCCGCACCATGCCCTTCTCCGCGGCAATTCTCCATGCCGCCGGTTTAGCATCCGGGTATGGTTCTGTCTTGACGGTTCTTCTTGCGGCGCGCGCCGGGATGCGGTAGTGGCGGGCCTGGAGGAGAGGGTTCTTGCAGTACGAGGCGGGATCGATCGGGACAACGGCAATGACCGGCGTTACACGGGCGGCGGAACTCACCGTCGTCGTCCCGACGTTCAACGAGCACGATAACGTGGCACCTCTGATCGAGCTGCTTGCCTCGGCGCTTGAAGGCGTCGATTGGGAGGTGATCTTCGTCGACGACGACTCGGCGGATGGCACGGCAGCGGCGGTGCGCGAGATTGCGCAACGCGATCCCCGCGTGCGCTGCCTCCAGCGCATCGGCCGGCGCGGCCTTTCGACCGCTTGCATTGAGGGAGTCCTCGCCTCCTCCGCACCATTCGTTGCCGTCATGGACGCCGATCTCCAGCATGACGAGCGTCTCTTGCCGCGCATGCTGGAGACGCTAAGGAGCGAGACCTGTGATCTCGTCGTCGGGTCGCGCTACATCGCCGGCGGCCGCGTCGGCGACTGGGAGGGTCGCCGCGCCGGCATCAGCAGCCTTGCGACGCGGCTCTCTCGTCTCATCTGCAGGACCGACATCGCCGACCCCATGAGCGGCTTTTTCATGCTACGCCGCGAGGTCTTCGACCGCGCCGTGCGCCGGCTTTCGGGCCAGGGATTCAAGATCCTCCTCGATCTGCTCGCCTCTTCACCGGGGCAACCCCGACTCAAGGAGTTGCCCTATGAGTTCCGCCGGCGTCGCCACGGCACCAGCAAGCTCGACACGCTGGTGGCGTGGGAATTCGGCATGCTGCTCGCCGACAAGCTCGTCGGCCATCTTCTGCCTGTGCGCTTCGCCCTCTTCACCGTCATCGGGGCGGTCGGCCTTGGCGTCCACCTGGCGGTATTGCGGGCCGCTCTCGCCGTGCCGACGGTCAATTTCACCAAGGCACAAGCAATCGCGACCGTCGTCGCCATGACGTCAAACTTCTTCTTGAACAACCTCTTCACCTATCGCGATCAGCGCCTGAGAGGCTTGCGACTTTTGCGTGGCCTGTTGTCGTTCTATCTCATCTGTGCCGTAGGCGCCGTCGGAAATGTCGGGATCGCCGCGTACGTCTTCGCCGCCGACCATGTCTGGTGGCTCGCCGGTATCGCGGGCGCCGTCGTGGGCTCGGTCTGGAACTACGCTGTCTCCTCGGTCTTCACATGGCGCCGACGCTGAGGCTATTGCTGCCGGTTTGCGCGCAAGACGTAACGGTCGCCAGCCAATCGCTCGAACATGACCTCGATCATGGGATGGTTGATCGGCCCGTTTTCGGCGTCGGGCAAAAGATTCTGTTCGGAGACGTACGCCTCGTAGGGGCCGCCCTGGGCATTCTGCGCCAGCAGATGATAGAAGGGCTGGTCCTTCGACGGGCGGCGATCAACGGGGATGGACTGGTACCATTCATCGGTGTTGCTGAACACCGGGTCGACATCAAAGATGACGCCGCGAAAGGGATAGATCCGGTGACGCACGATTTGCCCCACCGAAAACTTGGCCTCGCGGCGAACTCGCTTTCTGCTCAACGATTGCCTCACTGGCTTGGCATCGGCGAAGCCTAAGGCAATGTATAGGGAGTCGTCGCTCCTTCCTCAAGCCCTCGGGGCTGCCTCGACATCCGACGCCGAGCGCTCCACCATGAACGCGTTGCCCTGCAAACACAGAGGCCGATGATGCTGCCGCTTTCCGGGATCAAGGTTGTTGAGATCGGTCAGAATCTCGCCGGCCCCTATGCCGGTGAAATTCTGGCGACGCTCGGCGCCGATGTCGTCAAGCTCGAGCGCCCGGGGGGCGATGACGCGCGCGGCTGGGGTCCTCCCTTCTGGCAAGGCGCTGCGGCCATCTTCCAGACGGTGAACCGAAACAAGCGCGGCATCACGCTCGATCTCAAGGATGCACAAAGCATCGGCTGGCTGCGGCGTCATCTCGCCGGTGTGGACGTGCTCCTGCACAACTTGCGTCCGGGCGCAATGGAAGAGCTGGGGCTTGGCGCCGAGACGCTCATGGCCCTCTATCCGCGTCTCGTCTACGCCTCGCTGTCGGCATTCGGACATAAGGGCCCGCTGCGCCTTAAGCCGGGTTATGAGCCGATGGTGCAGGCTTTCGCCGGGATCTTCAGCCTGAACGGGGCAGAGGACGCACCGCCGACGCGCGTGGGCGTGCCGATCCTCGACATGGGGACCGGATTGTGGCTGGCCTTGGGCTGCGTCGCCGCATTGCTGCGTCGGACGCAGACTGGATGCGGCGGCGTGGTCGACGCCTCCCTTTTCGAGACCGCGCTCACTTGGCTCACCGTGCCGTTCGCCAGCTTCAAGGTGACGGGCCAACCGCCGCAGCGTCACCGCACGGGAAGCCGCCGCCTCGTCGTCTTCGAAGCATTCCATACCGCCGACGGCGAGATCATCATCGCCGCCGCCAACGATCGCCTCTTCCAAAAGCTCGCGCGCGCTCTTGGCAGACCGCAATGGGTGGAAGACGAGCGCTTCAAGACGAACGCCTTGCGGCTCGCGAATAAGGGCGCGCTCATTCCGGAGATCCAGTCAATGCTTGGCACCGCTGCAACGGCGCAATGGGTCGAGCGCCTCGATGCCGCCGGCGTCCCTTGCGCGCCAGTCCAGGATCTCAACGATGTCGTCGCGGAGCCGCAGACCGCGGCGATCGGCATGATCCAGCCGGTCCCTGGCGCCGATATAAGCCTAATCGGTCTGCCGCTTTCCTTCGACGGCGAGCGTCCGCCGATGCGCCGGCGCGCGCCACTGCTGGGTGAACATAACGAGGAACTGTTCGCCAGCGCCGCCGCTGAGGGCGCGGCGAAACCGGGCTAGCAGGCTGGGCTCGCCGAGCAAGCGCTATAATGGCTGAGTTGAGCGGGGATAGCCCGAAGCGCGTTTCCCGTATCACGGGCGAGGATGACGGTCAGGAGAGCGGGGTGAGCGAGGCCGAGACGAGCGGGTCGCCGATGACCCTGCCGGCCGACTTGCTCATCCGCAGTGTCGGGCCGGGCGACAGCCGACAGAGGCCGCCTTGGCTGGCCGTGCTCGCGGCCGCGCTGATGCATGCCTTGGCGCTGCTCGCGCTTATCATTGCGTGGTTGCATCCGGCGGTGCTGCCACGCGAGCCGGACGTCATCCCGGTTCAGGTCGTCTTCGCACCCCCGCCGCCGCCTCCACCGCCGCCCCCGGTGCCGGCCGAGCCCGCGCCGAAGCCAGCCCCTTCCCTCGCCTATCGTGAGTCCGGACCGGACCAGCGCACCACCGCCCCGCCGCCTGCGGAAATGCCGGCGCCCGAACCGGCGGCCCCGCCGCCCCCGGCATCGGCGTCGACGCCGGCGGAAAAGGACGCGCCACCGCCGCCGCCGGAAAAGCCGACGCCCAGGCCCGAGAAGCAGCCGCAGGAGAGCGCCAAACCTTCGCCGCATAAAGACCTGGCCCGACTCGAACCGCCCAAGACGGAATCGGAGACAATACGGGCGCCGCGCCCGGCGCCGCCAAGACATCTCAATGTCGAGCCAGGCGAGCGCTTTGAGAGCGGCGACCCCTATCTCAATCAGCTTCACGCGCTGATCGAGCGGCATCGGATTTATCCGCGGGTTGTGGGGCCGTTCGGTCTGCCGGCGGAAGGGAGGGCCGTCTATGACCTCGTGCTCGACCGTGCCGGCCGGGTCATCGGCATGCGGCTTGATCATTCCTCGGGTGTTGCCGGGATCGATCAGGCGGTCGAGAGCATGATCCGCAGCAGCCTGCCTTTCCCGCCGCTGCCCGCCGATTATCCCGACGAGGTCAACATCGTCGTCGCGATACGCCTCTTTCCGCCGTCTTGACCTCACGGATCGCGACGCTCACGGCACGGGCGACGATTCGATGCGCTCGCAATTCATGCGACCTCGGAGGAGACAATCCTCAAGCTTCGAGACCCGGGCCAACCCGTCGGCCACCCAGAGCCCGATCAGCCCCAGCAGCAGCCCCACGGCGAAGCCCGCCTCTTCCTGTCGCTCGCGAGGCGTTTGCGCGGTCCGCTCCGGCATCTGCGGCAGGGTGCTGGAGCTGCGCATCGCGGGATCGCTGGTGCGCGCCAGCAGCCCCGACCGCGACCCGCTCGTAGATGCTGCGGATCTCGACCGCGGCGCGGCCTTGCTCGCGGGTTAGCGTCTCGTTGGAGACCAGTCGCACGATCGGATCCGCGCGGAGCTTCGCCTGCGTTTCGGCCCTCGCCTTGACATGGCCGAGCGAAACGGGCCGGCCCGCCTGCCCGGCCCTTCGCCCGCGCCGGACTCAGCGGCGCCGACCCGGGGGTATTTGCGGTGCCGGGCCTTGCCGACGAAGCTCGCGCACCCGCTCCGCACCAGCGCGGACAAGGCGTGCCGGACCGTACTGGGTTTCCAGGTGCCGACGCGGTTATGCACCTCGTGCGCCGCGATCGCCGCATCCTCCGCTGCTTGCAGCGCTGCCGCGACCGCGTCGAGAAGGTCGGGACTGAACCTCATGGCCCTTCGCGCTCGGGCCTGCCGCCCATTCCGGGCGGGCGAGACCGCGAGACGCCGCCGGGACGCGGGCTCAGCGCCCATGGCCGGTGAGGAGGGATGGGTGCTGCTGCATGGCGCTGGATTATACACCGTGCATAACCGTGCAATGCGGAATGCATAGCAACTTTATGCATACTGCATTCATGAACGGGGAGCAGGCGCAACGCCTGAAACTTGCCAGGCAGCGGGCTGGCTACGCGGATGCGACGGCGGCGGCGCGGCGCTTCGGCTGGACGATCCCGACCTACCTGGCGCATGAGAACGGCTCGCGCGGTTTCGGCGTCGAGCGCGCGCAAGTCTATGCCGGCGCCTTCAAAGTGAATGCATCATGGCTCCTAACCGGCGAGGGGTCTCCGGCATCAACTGTCAAGGTCCCGGTATCGGGGTATGTGGGCGCAGGAGCCGTGATTTATCCCGTCGATGAGAGCTCCGGGCCCGGAGGCATCGAGGAAGTTGACCTCCCGCCCGGGGTGTACGGCGATTACGCCGTCTTCAAACTGCGCGGGGATTCCAACTATCCGGCCTACCGAAACAACGAGATCATCTTCGTCAAGAAAGAGGGCGGACCGCCGCACGAGTATTTAAACCGGGAATGCGTAATACGAACCGAGGATGGGCGTCGTCTGCTGAAGACGCTGACCCCGGGATCAAAAAAGGGCCACTTCACCCTGATCTCCTTCAACGCTCCGCCCATGCTCGACGAGCGCGTCGAATGGGCCTCCCCAGTGGAGTGGACGCGGAAGCCCTGAGCGGATCCTCGCGCTCTATACAATTTGAATTGTTTCCTCAGAGATAGAAGCGCAGTGACGCCTGCCGAGGAGGAGCGGCATTGCCGCGCGCCTGCCGGAGGCGTCCGTCCATGGATCACGAGCTTCTCGCGCGCGCCGAGCTCGAGCGGCGCTATGACAGGCCCATCCCTGAAGGCTTGCGCCTGGCCGAGCATCTCTTGCGCCAGATCGACATCATCCGTCGCCAGCGGGCCGATGGCAGCTTCTATGTCTCGCTCGTCGCCGATCTCCGCTATTACCGCGACGGCTGGCGGCAGTGGCATCGCCGGCTGCGCGTTGCGCGCCGCGGCGGCCGCGCATCAGAAATGAGCGTCTTTCGCGGCATCTTTGCCGGCGTGCTGTTTCTCCCCCCGCTCGCGGATGCGCTGCAGCACCGGCAGGATATAACGCCGGAACTGCGCCGGGTTCTCGCTCATGGGGAAATGGCCGAGCTGCTCCATGATGGTGACTTCGGCGCTGGCGATCTGCCGCGCGGTGCGCATCGTGTCCTCCGGCGTGCAGGAGAAATCATACTCGCCGGTCAGCAGATAGAGCGGACAGGCGGAGGTATCGATCCCGCCCACCCGATCGCGCAAATCGCCGTCGACGCGATAAAAATAGAGATCGCCTTTGAACACGCCGGGCCCGCTTTGCATATAGTGCCACAGCGTTTCCCAGCGGGACTCTTCGGGGCTGTGCGGCGCCATCATCCCGGAGACCAGCCCGGCGCAGACCTCGCCGCCATGCACGTCCGGCCGGTGCAGCCAGATCGTATCGTACCAAGGCGATTGGTAATCCGCGGCCTCGAGTCCGATGAGGGCGCGAAACTCCGCGGCATGTGCGATGGCGAGGTTGAGGACGATGCGGCCGCCGATCGAGCAGCCGAGCACCACCGGTCTCGCCAGCTCGAGCGCGGCGCAGAAGACGCGGATGGCCTCCGTATAGCCGCGCATCGTCAGCCGATATTCCTCGCGCTGCCAGCCCTCGGGCGGCGTCGATTTGCCGTGCCAGGGAAGATCGAAGGCGAGGACGCGGAAATGCTCGGTGATCCCTGGATCGGTCATCAGGTGGCGGAACTGCCGGCCATCGGCGCCGGCAGTGTGCAGGCAGACCAGCGGAATCCCCTGCCCCGCTTCCTCGAAGTAGAGCCGATGCGGGCGTCCGCTCAGGCTGACATGCAGGTACCTCCCGAGAATGGGATCGATGCGTGCCGCCATGATCAGGCCTCTCCGCTTGGGCGGCGCGGCGCCGCGAGCACGTCCTTGAAATAGAGGAGATTTGCCATGAGCGGCTGCAAATCGCCCTCGATCGTCAGCTCACCACGCTTGGCGAGCGCGAAAATATCCTGGTCGTGCGGCGCCGGCACCGTTCGCCAGAAGCGCCGCCACGCCTCCTCCCCGGCGCGGATCGCAAACCGCCAGGAGCGCAGCGGCTGCGGCCCGCGCTCGAGCCCGATGATGCGGCCATGTTCGATGGCCAGATGATAGGGCGCGCGCCCCAGCCCGATCAGCACCTCGACCGTCAGAAAGCGCCCGCGATGGACCAGCCAGGGATCGTCATTTACCAACCCGGGCAAGCTTTCCAGACGCCGAACGAGATCCGCGGCGGGCGCTCCGCCGCTCTTGTCCCCCGCCATGCCCGCCCTCCCGCTCGGCGCCTCTTGTGCAGGGCAAATCGGCCCGGGACATTTCGTCTGCCGGGCGGTTTCAATCCTCGCGTTATTCACGGCGTTGCGCAACCTCCCTCTGCGGTCGCGTTGCCCCGGCCTCGGCGTTGATCTAGAAGTGCCGGCATCGAAAGCGGATCGGGAAGACGATTGTGCGCCACACCTTTCCCCGCGACATGCGCTTCCTCCCGCCGATCGCGGTGGCCGCCGAGGGCGTCTATATCGAGGACAGCGCGGGACGGCGCTATATCGACGCCTCCTCCGGCGCCGGCGTCTCCTGCCTCGGGCACGGCCATCCCGCGATCATCGAGGCGATCCGGCGTCAGGCGGAGCGTATTGCCTACGCTCACACCGGCTTCTTCACCACCGAGCCCGCCGAGGCGCTCGCCGAGCATCTCGTCCGTCACGCGCCGGCAGGGATGGACCGCGTCTATTTCGTCTGCGACGGATCGGAGGGGATCGAGGCCTCGCTCAAAATGGCGCGGCAGTATTTCCTCGAGATCGGTCAGCCGCAGCGCCGGCGCTTCATCTCCCGCCGTCAGAGCTATCACGGCAATACGCTCGGCGCGCTTGCCGTCGGCGGCAACGTCGCGCGGCGCGAGCCGTTTCAGCCCCTCCTCATGGACGTGTCGCTGGTCGCGCCTTGCTTTGCCTATCGGTTCAAGCCGGAGCATGAGGGCGAAGAGGCCTATGGGCGCCGCGTCGCGGACGAGCTCGAAGCCGAGATTCTTCGTCTCGGTCCCGACACCGTCGCCGGTTTCGTGGCCGAGACGGTGGTCGGCGCCACCGCCGGCTGCGTGCCGGCCGTGCCCGGCTATTTCCGGCGCATCCGCGAGATCTGCGATCGCTTCGGCGTGCTGCTCATTCTCGACGAGGTCATGTGCGGCATGGGACGCACCGGCACGCTTCATGCCTGCGAGCAGGAGGGCATCGCGCCGGACCTGCTGGTGATCGCGAAGGGATTGGGCGGCGGCTACCAGCCCATCGGCGCGGTGCTGGTCACAGGACGGATCTACGACGCCTTCGCCGCCGGCAGCGGCTTCTTCCAGCACGGCCATACCTATCTCGCCCACGCTACCGCCTGCGCCGCAGCGCTGGCGGTGCAGCGCGTGCTGCATGAGGACGGCTTGATCACCCGGTGCGCCGAGCGCGGCACCTATCTCGAGGCGCGGTTGCAGGAGCGCTTCGGCAACCACCGACATGTTGGCGACATCCGCGGCCGCGGCCTTTTCCGCGCCATCGAGCTGGTGGCCGATCGCGCCCGCAAGGCGAGTTTCGATCCGGCCGCGCGCCTGCATTCCCGGATCAAACATGCGGCGTTCGAGCGCGGCCTCATGGTCTATCCCATGGGCGGCACCGTCGACGGCCGCCTCGGCGATCACGTGGTCTTGGCACCACCCTTCATCATCGAAGAGGCGGAGATCGACACCGTGGTAAGCCGTCTCGGCGATGCCGTCGACGCCGCCATCGCCGCTTTGTGACACGCCGGTCTCCGCGCCGGTATACAGCTTCCCCGATCTTTGCCATCATGCCGCACAAGGCAAAAGCGGGGGAGGAGCGGCTGTGAAGGCTTCCTTGTTCTACCTGCCGACCGTCGGCAACCGCCGCGAGATCGAGGCGGGAATGGCCGGGTTGCGCGGCGATCTCTATCAGCAGATGCTGCGCGAGGTGTTGGAGCAGGTGCGGTTGGCCGACGAGCTCGGCTACGATTCCGTCAGCTTCACCGAGCATCATTTTCACATCGAGGGCTTCGAGCTCTCCAACAACCCGGTCCTGCTCGATCTCTATTTCGGGCTGCAGACCAAGCGCATTCGCGTAGGCCAGCTCGGCATCGTGCTGCCCGCCTCGAACCCGATCCGCGTCGCCGAGGACATCGCCATGCTCGACCAGATGACCGGCGGGCGGGCCTGCGCCGGCTTCGCCCGCGGCTATCAGCGCCGCTGGGTCGATGTGATGGCGCAGCAGACGCACGGCGTCCACGGCGCATTGCCGCATCAGCACGATGCCATCGATGCGGCGAACCGCGCCGCCTTCGAGGAATGCTTCCGCATCATCAAGCAGGCATGGACCGAGCCGATGCTGTCCTATCAGGGCACGTATTGGCGGATCCCGCCCGGCGAGACGCCCTGGACGCTCGAGGCGACGCAAAAATGGGGCGCCGGCATCGAGAACGGCATCCTCAAATCGGTCGGCGTCGTGCCGAAGCCGGTGCAGAAGCCGTATCCGCCGATCTTCCAG
>JASHRZ010000672.1 GCA_030037055.1 Alphaproteobacteria bacterium | reverse complement strand
AGGGGCTCGATCTGGGCCTCGTCCTCGAGCCCCCAGACCGGGCACATCGGGCAGCGAAGGTTGCAGCGGGTGGCGAAATCGACCAACAACCGGTCTGGCAGGTCCGGCACCGGCAACGGCTTCCAGTTGTAGGCAGGGTCGACCCAGTCGGCCTTCGACCAATCCCGCATCTTATGTTGCTCTTGCATGGCCCCGCTATATACCGCCGCCAAGGTTACCGGAGCAAGAATCTTAGGGCGGTGCGCCCCGAACGGCATTTTCCCCCGCCGTGCCAGCTACTTGGGCTAGCGCTCATGAGTCCCCGAACCGGGCCCGCCCGTAATGTAGGAACAGAGCAAAGCCGTCATAGGGCGAGACGCGAGGCTCGGCCAGGATCGCCGGCCCGGGGAACACCCGCATTTCGGCGCCCTCGTGCAGGCGAAGCCCGGCGCAAACCGCCTGCGTGATCGGCACGAGATAGTAGTGGCGGAAGTATTTCGCCAGACCGAGGCCCGCGAGATCGAAGTCGAAGCCGACGAAATACTGCGCCTGCGCGGGGTTCAGCTCGAGCCCCAGCTCCTCCCGGAGCTCGCGGGCGAGCGCCGCCAGCGGTGCTTCGCCCGGCTCGACACCGCCGCCGAAAAGACCCCAATGGTCCGGATACCAGATGTCGGGACGGGCGTCGCGGCGCTGCATCAGGTAGCCGTCGGACTCGACCAGGATGAGCGCGGCCACGGCATTGCCCGGGCGCAGACGGTCGCTGGCGGTGAGCAGCGAGGCGGTCAAGGCCCCCGAGCCCCTCAGGGGATGATCGGCGCACCCGGCGGCGCGATGATGGCGCGCGGATCGCGCTCCAGCGCTCCGGTGACCTCAGCGAGGAGATCGCGCTGGGCAACCGCCAGCCACGGCATGCCGGTGAGCTCGCCCGCGATGAGCCGCCTCTGGCGCAGCAGCGGCGCCGTGAATTGTGGGAAGTCGCGACTGAGCTTCAGGTGGCGGCGCAGGCGCATGTCATGGGCCGCCCCGGCGCGGTCGCGACAGACATAGTGCTCGGCTTCGTCGGCGGGCTTCAGATAGACGTCGGGCGCGATCATCTCCTCGGCGTGGTGGATGGCGGTGCAGCGCTCGAGCCCGATGCCGAGCATCAGCACATGCGCGTCCTCGCGCGTGGCCTTGCCGTAGGGGCTGTTGAGCGAGCATGGCGTGTCGTCGAGGTGATGGCCCACGGTGAGCGCGGCGGCCAGCCGGCCGCTGGCGGCCACCGAATGCGTCGGATGGAGGCTGCGATGGGTCGCGTAGCGGATGCGGAACGTCTCGGCAAGAACGCCGACATGGGACGGCGTCGCCAGCTCGTCGAAGACGGGATTCTGCGGCGTCACGATGCGCCAAGACATCGTGGGCATCACCAGCGTGCCCGGCGCCATGTAGGCGAGCAGCGCCTTGATGAAGCCGTCGACGTCGTAGCCCGCCGCGCCCAGCTTGCGAAAGGCGCAATGGACGAAGAGCACGCCCTCGGGCGGCACGCGGGCGCTGCGCAGCAGCGCAGTCACCACTTCCGCTTCGCGTGTCGTCACGCCGATCATCGCACGGGCAGGTTTTTTCGCACGCGGATCTCCTCGATTCGGTCGAGGCATCGCTCCACGTCGCGGAAGGGCAGGCCGCTGAGATCAGAAAGCTCGAGCTCCCACCATTTGAGCCGGAGAAGGCGCTCGATCACAGGCTCGGAGAAGCGCAGGCGCCGCACCGTCGCCGGGACGCCGGCGACGATGGCGTAGGGCGCCACGTCCTTGGTGACGACCGAACCCGCGCCGATGACGGCGCCGTCGCCGACATTGACGCCCGGCATGATATTGACGTTGTGCCCGGTCCAGACGTCGCTGCCGAGGGTGACCTGCTGGAACATGTCGGGCGTCCGTTCGAGCCGCGTAAAGTCGTTGTATTCGGCGATCCAGTCGAACGAGCGCGGGTGGTATTGGAATTCATTGGTGCTGAGCCAGTCGACCGGGTGGTTGAACGGGTTGATCGCGGTGCGCGCGCCGATGGCGACGAAGGCGCCGACCGTGGCGCGCGCCACGAAGCAATGCTCGTTCATGCCGAAGTATTTGCCCAAGGTGACGTCCGGCCCGACCTGCGAGTACCGGTTCATGTAGACCGGGCCGTTGACGCGCGATTGGATAATCCGGGCGCCCGGATTGAGGCGGTAGATCTCATTCACGGTGATCGGCTCGGACCTAGTATTCTCGAGACGTTCGATGCAGACTTCCTGGTAGATCATCCCGCCCGGCCTTTGGACACGCTGGGCCGCCAGGATGGCGGAAGCCTGCTGCTGGCACAAGGCGGACTCGGCCGGCCGCTCGCGAGAGCGACACTTGGCCCGCGACAGGGCCTGGAGAAGCGTGTAATAGATTGATCCACCGCCCGCAGTCATCCGTAGAATGTCTTTTTGCGCCATTTTCCCGCCGCCCGGACCTGCCTGATGGCAGACGAGTCTGGCGGCTCCTCCATGCGGCAAGAGCTGAGCGAGGCCACTCGCCCGCGGCGCGGCTCTCGCTGGAGCCGGGCGTCGCTACTCGGCGCGGGGCTGTCGGCCGGCATCGTCATCGCCGCCTCGCGCCTGGTCGATTGGGGAGAGACGATCGCCGTCTTTCGTTCCGTCGCACCGTTCTGGATTCTGCCCTTCGTCGCGCTCAACGTCGCCGGCATCGCCTTGCTGGCCCTCCGCTGGCGGCTGCTCATCGCCACCGCGACGCTCGTCCCCGCCGGACGCTCCTTCAACCTGCTGACGATCGGGCTGGCGGCGAACGCGACACTGCCGGGCCGGCCGGGCGACATCATCCGGGCGGTCCTGCTGAGGCAAGCCGGGCTTGCCTCGTTCAGCCAAGCACTCGCCAGCGTGGTGCTGGAACGGCTGGCCGATGTCGGCTCGATCTGCGCCTTGGGATTCCTGCTGCTCGGCCTCGTGCCGCTGCCGCTCGAGGTGCGGCTGGCGCTGCTGATGTTCTCGGCCGCGTGCATCGGTTTTCTCGGGCTGCTGCTGCTGCTGCGCCGGCAGCGCTCCTGGATTGCCCGCCTCGCGCCCGCACATCGGTCTACGCCGGGCCAGCGCCTCATGGGCACGCTGCTCGACCGGCTCGGCCAGTTCGCCGACGCCTTGGGCGCGCTGCACGACCCTCGCCGCGTCCTGGCGGCGACGCTTCTCACCTTCTGTGCCTGGGTGGTGCTGACGGCGGCGATCCTGCTGCTCATCCGGGCGTTCGACCTGCCGGTGCCGGCGGCGGCCGCGGTGCTGGTGATCGTCACCACCAATCTGGGCGCCGCCATTCCCTCCTCTCCCGGCAATATCGGCATCTATCATTTTCTGGCCGTCCTGGCGCTGTCGCTCTGGACCAGCGACCGCAGCGCCGCCGTGGCTTTTGCCGTGGCGGCGCATCTGCTGAGCATCATCACCCATATCGCGCTCGGGCTGATCGGGGCCTGGGCCGAAGGCATCCAGCTGCTGCGCGTCAAGATGCTGGCGGCGGGGGAGTGACGCCGCTGAACCCGCCGACTTGACCGAGCCCGGCCAATGCGGCACTACCCCGGCCGGACGCCATTCCGAGACGAGGCATCCAGGCGACGGCATCGGCACTATCTCGAGGACCAGGAATGTCACTGCTCGGCCGCACCGCTTACCATGCCCTGAGGCGCCTGGGGTATGAGCTGATGAGCGCAGGCGACTACGGCCGTCTGCGCCAGGAGATCGAACAGCTCGAGCACGACAGGCGCGAGCTCATGGCGCAGGTCGCGGGCGACTATCAGGTGGTCATGGAATACCACGAGAAGAAAGCGGCCTTTCGCGACGCGGAACCGGCCTTCCATGCCCTCTACGAACGCGTCGCCCCCTTCACCATGACCTCGATCGAGCGGCTCTACGCCCTCTACAAGGCGGTCGAATACGTGAGCAAAGCGGAGATCCCCGGCGACATCGTCGAATGCGGCGTCTGGCGCGGCGGCAGCATGATGCTGGCGGCGCTGGTGCTGGCGAAGCTCGGCGACACGAAGCGCCGATTGTGGCTCTACGACACCTTCGAAGGACTGCCCAAGCCGGATCCCGGGAAGGACGTCGACATGTGGGGCAATTCTCAGTTCAACGAGTGGGTCAAGTACCGGCGCAGCGACGAATCGAGCGAGCTCGCCTATGTGCCGGTCGAGGAGGTGCGGCGCAACATGCTCTCCGCCGGTTATCCGCCGGAGAAGGTGGAGCTCGTCAAGGGCATGGTGCAGCGGACCATCCCGGCGCAGCATCCGCGGGAGATTGCGCTGCTCAGGCTCGACACCGACTGGTACGACTCGGCCGTCTGCGAGTTGCACCATCTTTATCCCCGCATCGCCGAGGGCGGCGTGCTCATCGTCGACGACTACGGGCATCTTCAGGGGCAGCGCCAGGCGATCGATGAGTATTTTGCCGCGGGCGACGACTTCCCTCTGCTGCAGCGCATCGACTACAGCGGCCGTCTCGTCATTAAGCGGTCCCGCGGCCAGGGCGCCCGGGCCAAGACGGCGGCCGGTTCCGCAGCCGAATGAGACTGGTCAAGGCCGCCCTGCTGCCCGGCTACCGACTGCTCGAGCGGGCGGGCGGCTTCGCGCTGCATCAGCGCCTGGGGCAGCCGACGCTCGAGCGCTACCGCCGCCTCATCGCCCGCCACATCGGCGACACGAGCGGCAAGCACGTCCTCGACATCGGCTGCGGCATCGGCAGCTTCCGC
>JASHRZ010000671.1 GCA_030037055.1 Alphaproteobacteria bacterium | reverse complement strand
AGGAGAAGCCGCCGATCCAGCAGGCGGTGGCGTTGGGGTTGTAGGTCTGCAGCCAGTCGAGCGCGGCGGCGGCGTCGGACAGCTCGCCCTCGCCGCGGTCGAAGGTGCCCTGGCTGCGGCCGACGCCGCGAAAATTGAAGCGCAGCGCCGAAAAGCCGCAGCGCACGAAGGCGTGATAAAGCGTATAGACCACCTTGTTGTTCATGGTCCCGCCATGCTGGGGATGCGGATGCAGCAGGAGAACCACCGGCGCGCCACTCGCCTTAGAGTGGTGGTAGCGGCCTTCGAGCCGACCCTCCGGCCCGTTGACGATGACATCAGGCATCGAGGGCGACTCGCAAGCGGCCAAAACCCGAGTAATTTACTAGGCGATAAATCACTGGGGGGCGCATCATAGCCTCGCTAAACTTGACTATATTACTCAGGTGAGCCAATTATCGCTGGTATCACCGGGCGGTTGTCCGAAGGCGCTCTCCGGCAGGGCGAGGAGGATCGCCTCAATGATTGCACTATATATAGCATAGTGGCTCCCATGGTCTTGAAAAACCTGCGCGACGAGATCGACACCATCCTCAAGCACGACCCGGCGGCCCGCTCGGCGCTGGAAGTGGTGCTGTGCTATCCCGGTTTCCATGCGCTGCTGTTCTATCGGCTGGCGCATGCGCTGTGGCGCCGGCGCTGGCTGGTGCCGGCGCGGTTCGTCTCCTCGCTGGGCCGGATGCTTACCGGCATCGAAATCCATCCCGGCGCCACGATCGGCCGGCGCCTCTTCATCGATCACGGCATGGGCGTGGTGATCGGCGAAACCGCGGAGATCGGCGACGACGTCACGCTCTATCAGGGCGTGACGCTGGGCGGCACCAAGCTCCATCGCGGCAAGCGCCATCCCACCATTGAGGACGGCGTCATTGTCGGCGCCGGCGCCAAGGTGCTGGGCGGCTTCACCGTCGGCAAAGGCGCGCGCATCGGCCCCAACGCCGTCGTCCGCACCGAGGTGCCGCCCGGCGCGCGGGTGGTCGCGCCGCGCTCGAATGTGATCACGCGCGAACCCAAGGAGGCGAAGCAGGAGGCGCAGCCCCAGGAATTCGTGCCTTATGGCACGCCCGGCGACGACATTCCCGATCCGGTGGCGCGCGCGCTGAACGGGGTGCTCGACGAGGTGCAGGCGCTGCGCGCGCGGGTCGGCGAGCTTGAAAGCGAGCTCGAGGAACAGCGGCCCGAGCGGGTGCTCAAGACCGGCACCGGCGGCGCGTGGCTGCGCGGGGAGAAGGAGTAGCGCCATGCGGCTCAGCACCAAGGGACGGTACGCGGTCATGGCGATGGTCGACCTCGCCAAGCAAAGCCGCGGCGCGCCGATCGCGCTGGCCGAAATCGCCGAGCGGCAGGAGATCTCGCTCTCCTATCTCGAGCAGCTCTTCGCCAAGCTGCGCATCGCCGGCCTGGTGAAGAGCGTGCGCGGGCCCGGCGGCGGCTATCTGCTCGGCCATGGCGCGGCGGAGACGCGCATTGCCGACATCATCCTTGCCGTCGACGAGCCGATCCGCGCCACGCGCTGCTCGCCCGGCGCGCCGGTCGGCTGCCGCGGCAGCAAGACCCGATGTCTCACCCATGATCTCTGGGAAGAGCTCGGCAACCAGATCCATCTCTATCTGAGCTCGGTATCGCTCGCCGATGTCGTGGAGCAGCGCGTGCTGGGCCGCAGCGGCGCGCTTCACTGCGAGCAGCGCGACGCGGCGATCGCCGCACAATAACCTCCGTTCCCGTTATGCCGCGCGCCGCCTATCTCGACTGGAACGCGACCGCGCCCCTGCGCCCGGAAGTGGTGGCGGCGATGGCCGAGGCGCTGGCGCGCACCGGCAATCCGTCCTCGGTGCATCGCTGGGGCCGCGAGGCGCGGCGCACGCTCGAAAAGGCGCGGGCGCAAGTGGCGGCGCTGGTCGGCGCGGCGCCGAGCGAGGTCGTTTTCACCAGCGGCGGGACCGAGGCGAACGGCCTTGCGCTGCGCGGGCTTGCGGGGCGGCAGCTTCTGGTCTCCGCGATCGAGCACGATTCGGTGCGCCAGGCGGCGGACGGCGCTGCAATGATCCCGGCGACGCCGGAGGGCATGGTCGATCTCGCGGCGCTGGAGCGGATGCTGGCGGACGATAAGCGCCCGGCGCTGGTCTCGCTGATGCTCGCCAACAACGAGACTGGCGTGATCCAGCCGGTGGCCGAGGCGGCGCGTCTGGCGCACGCCAAGGGAGCGCTGCTGCATTGCGACGCGGTCCAGGCGGCGGGCAAGATCGCCGTCGATCGCGCGGCGCTGGGCGCAGATCTTCTCGCGCTGTCGGCGCACAAGCTGGGCGGGCCGCAAGGCGTCGGCGCGCTGGTCGTCGCCGGAGCGGTCCCGCTGGCGGCGCTGCAGACCGGCGGCGGCCAGGAGCGCGGCCGCCGCGCGGGCACGGAAAATCTGCCGGGCATTGCCGGCTTCGGCGCCGCTGCTTCGGTCGCGGCCGAGCGGCTGCGAGACTATGCGGCGGTGGCGCTGCTGCGCGACCAGGCGGAGCGGCGCCTTGCGGCGATCGCGCCCGATGCGCCCATCCACGGCGCCCAGGCGCCGCGGCTTGCCAACACGCTGTGCATTGGCATGCCGCGGGTGCCGGCGGCGACGCAGGTGATGGCGCTCGATCTTGCCGGCGTGATGGTGAGCGCAGGCGCCGCCTGCTCTTCGGGCAAGCTCCGCCGCAGCCAGGTGCTGGAGGCGATGGGGGTCGACGCCGCGGCGGCGGAGAGCGCCATCCGCATCAGCCTCGGCTGGAGCAGCAGCGCTATTGACATTGACCAGCTGGTGGAGGCCTGGGGCGCCCTTTACGCGCGCACGCGGGCGAGCGCGGCATGACCACCTGCGCCTGGCCCCTATGCTGTTGATGCGGGAGTGTATTTCGCGGTCGGCCCAATCGCCGACGCGGCCCGGCCGGCGGCTTCGGGCGAGAGGGTGACAGCGCCGGCGGGCCGCCCCACATAAGGGCCGCCGGAGTTGCCGGAGGGATCCGGGCGGTGTATCTAGCGGATGGATCGCGGGAGTCGGGCGATGGCCTTGAGGCAGGCGATGACGGTGACGGAGGCGGCGGCCGGGCGCATCCAGGCGCTGCTGGCCCGGCGCGGCAAGCCCTCGGTCGGAATCCGCATCGGCGTGCGCAGCCGCGGCTGCTCCGGCCTGACCTACACGCTCGAATATGCCGACGAGAAGGGCAAGTTCGACGAGGTCGTGCAGGACAAGGGGATCACCATCCTGATCGATCCAAAGGCGACGATGTTCATCATCGGCACCGAGATGGATTACGTCGAGGACAAGCTGCAATCCGGCTTCACCTTCCGCAATCCCAACGAGAAGGGCCGTTGCGGCTGCGGCGAGTCCTTCCACGTTTGATTCTGCGATGAAGCTGTTCCAGATCGAGGAGCCCGACGGCACGCCGCTCGAGAGCGACGGTCCTGGCGCCGCCGTGGGCATCGAGCTTTCGGCCGCTGCGGGCGCGGCGGTGGCGGCGGCGGTCGGCGGCAATGCCGAGCTGTTGCTTGGCGCCGACGGGCCGGCGCGGCTTGCCGCTTCCGGGCTCGAGGACGAACATGCGGTCGCAGCGCTGCTGCTCCATCTGCGCGAGCGCGCCGAGAAGGCGTTGGCTCGGCCGGTCACGCATGCGGTGGTGGCGCTGGCGGCATCGGGCGAGCGCGCGCGTCGGGCGACGAGCGCGGGAGCGGCGGCGGC
>JASHRZ010000670.1 GCA_030037055.1 Alphaproteobacteria bacterium | reverse complement strand
CGCAGGCCGCGCATCAGCGCGTGCTGTCCGATCAGGCTCGCCGCCGCTAGCGCCAGAACGACGGCGACGACACGGGAATATCTGACCCCTTGTGCTCTCGCGAGGATGCGCATGGCATGGTCCTTCGCAGCTTCGACAAGCCCGTCGCTCGAACAGGATCAGCCTAGGGAGTCGTGGTTAAGCGCAGCTTAAGCCCGGCGCGGCGATCGGTTAGGCTTTCAGCCGCTTTTGCCGCGTCTTGTTCCAGGGATGGATCCGCGCCGCCATGTCGCTTGCCGTCCTGTGCCGCGCGCTCGGCCCGCCCGAGCGCCTGAGCCTCGAAGATGTGGCGCCGGCGCCGCTCGCGCTGGGCGAGGCGCGAGTCCGCCTTCATGCCTGCGGCATCAATTTTCCCGATATTCTCACCATTCTCGGCAAGTACCAGCACAAGCCGGACCTGCCCTTCACCCCCGGCGTCGAGAGCGCCGGCACCATCGTCGAACTGGCGCCCGACGTCGCCGCCTGGCGCGTCGGCGACCGCGTCGTCACCCGCCAGCGCGGGGGCGGCTATGCCGAGGAGATCGTGCTGCCGGCGGCGCAACTGGTGCGCCTGCCGCCGGGCTTCAGCTTCGCCGAAGGGGCGAGCTTCCTCGTCGCTGGTCTCACCGCCTATCACGCGCTGGTCCAGCGCGCCGCCTTGTGCCCCGGCGAAAGCCTGCTCGTCCATGGCGCGGCGGGCGGCGTCGGGCTTGCCGCGGTCGAGCTGGGGAAGCTCCTGGGGGCGCGGGTGATCGCGGCCGCCTCCAGCGCCGAAAAGCGCGCCGTCGCCCGCGCCCGCGGCGCCGACGCGGTCGTCGACTACACCGCCGAGGATTTCGTCGCGGCGGTGCGCGATCTCACCGCCGGCGCGGGCGCGGACGTGATCTTCGATCCCGTCGGCGGCGAGGTGCTGGTGCAATCGCTCAGCGCCATCGCCTGGGGCGGGCGTCTGCTCGTCGTCGGCTTTGCCGGCGGCACCATCCCGGCGCTGGCGGCAAACCGCATCCTGTTGAAGAGCTGCGCCGTGCTGGGCGTGCGCGCCGGCGAAGCCGCGCGCCGCGACCCGGCTGTGGCCAATGCCGCGGTCGCGGCGTTGCAGGCCTATGCCGAGCGCGGCCATCTGCGCCCGCATCTTTGCGCGAGCCTGCCGCTCGCGCGCTATGCCGAAGGCATGCGGCTGCTGATGGACCGCCGGGCGATCGGCCGCGTCGTGCTGCTGCCCGGGGGGTAGGAGCACGCTTCCGCCGCATGGACGCTGGTGCCCTGCGGCGGGTCCTTGCGCCCTATCCCGGTAGCTTGTGGCGCTGGAAATCGTCGCGCAGCTTGGTCTTGAGCAGCTTGCCCGTGGCGGTATGCGGCAGCGCGTCGACGAAGACGACGTCGTCGGGGATCCACCACTTTGCCACCTTGTCCTGATAGAAGGACAGAAGCTCCTCCCGCGTCACGCCGGCGCCCGGCTTCTTCTGCACGATCAGCAGCGGCCGCTCGTCCCATTTCGGGTGGTGCACGCCGATCACCGCAGCCTCGGCAACGCCGGGATGGGCGATGGCGACGTTCTCGAGCTCGATCGAGCTGATCCACTCGCCACCCGATTTGATCACGTCCTTGGAGCGGTCGGTGATCTGGATGTAGCCCTCGGCATCGATGGTGGCGACATCGCCGGTGGGAAACCAGCCGCCGCGCAAGGGATCGCCGCCCTCGCCCTTGAAATAGCCGCGGGCGACCCAAGGCCCCCGCACCAGCAGGTCACCGAACGCCTTGCCGTCCCAAGGCAGGTCCTTTCCGGCGCTGTCGACGATCTTGAGGTCGACGCCGAAAATGGCGCGGCCCTGCTTGCCCTTGACCGCGAGCAACTCGTCGAAGCTCTTGCCCTGATGGGTCGCCTTGAGCTGGCAGACCGTGCCCAGCGGGCTCATCTCGGTCATGCCCCAGGCGTGCAGCACCTCGACGCCATGTTCGATCTCCAAGGTCCGGGTCATCGCCGGCGGGCAGGCCGAGCCGCCGATCACCGTGCGCTTCAAGGTGGTGAAGCGGCGATTGGTCTCGGCCATGAACTGGAGCACGCCGAGCCAGACCGTGGGCACGCCGCCGCTGAAGGTCACCTTCTCGCCCTCGAACAGCTCGTAGAGGCTCTTGCCGTCGAGCGCGGCGCCGGGGAAGACCAGCTTGGCGCCGACGAGCGGGCAGGCATAGGCGAGGCCCCAGGCATTGGCGTGGAACATCGGCACCACGGGCAGTACCACGTCCTGCGCCGAGAGTTTCATCGCGTCGGGCAGCGCCGCGCCGTAGGAATGCAGCACGGTCGAGCGGTGCGAATAGAGCACGCCCTTGGGATTGCCTGTGGTGCCCGAGGTGTAGCAGAGCGAGGAGGCTGCGTCCTCGTCGAGCGTGGGCCATTCGTAATCGCCGCTCTCCGCCGCCACCAAATCCTCGAAAGCGAGCGCGTCGGGCAGCTCCGCCGGCAGGTGCGCGCGGTCGGTCATCGCCACCCAGCCGCGCACTTTGGGGCAAAGCGGCTTGAGCTTGGCCGCCAGCGGCGCGAAGGTCAGGTCGAAGAAGACGTACTGGTCCTCGGCATGGTTGACGATATAGACGATCTGCTCGGCAAAGAGCCGCGGATTGATGGTGTGGCAGATCGCCCCCATGCCGGAAACGGCGTAATAGATCTCGAAATGGCGGAAGCCGTTCCAGGCCAAGGTGCCGATACGGTCG
>JASHRZ010000669.1 GCA_030037055.1 Alphaproteobacteria bacterium | reverse complement strand
GCGCGGACAGATCCTCGCTCCGCCGATCTTTGATCTCCTCGGCTTCCGGCTTGTCAGGGTCGAACCGGGCAAGGTGGCTTGCGAATTCGAGCCCGCCGAGTTCCATTACAATCCCATGGCCGCCGTCCATGGCGGAGTCGTCGGCACGCTCCTCGGCTCGGTCATGGGGCTTGCGGTCCACGCGCACTTGTCGGCCGGCAGCCTTTTCTCGACCCTCGAGCTCAAGGTCAATTTCATCCGTCCATCTGGGCGAAGGCCGGCACGCTCTTGGCCGAGGGCGAGGTCATTCACCGTGGTTCACGAATCGCGACCGAAGAGGGTCGGCTCGTCGACACGGAAGGCAAGCTCGATGCGCACGGTATCGCCACCTGCATGTTTCTTCCCGCCACGCTCCGAAGAACGCGGGCTTATGTCGCGATTGTGCTTGTCGAGATTGCAGAGGAAGGCGTCACCGTCGGTTCGCGTCGCCGGCTCTGCTCGGGTGCCGGAGGCCGCTCATTCGCGCTCGCAAGGCTAGGGGACACCTAATTGCTCGCGATTGCTGCGCAACCGCTGCGGCCCGCCAGCGACGATGCTTCCCGTCGCGCCGCCCGCCTCTCAGGGCCTCTCCGCCCAAGGGACGGCGAGGGGCGGATCATGGCGGGTCCCCAAGCATGATCTCAGCGCCGAGCATGATGCAGAGCAAGCGCCGGCGCGGCCCATTTCCCTGGAGGACGCGGCGGGGCCGCGCGGAACGCCGCGGCGAGAGCGGTCCAGGCGCGCTTGCGCGCGAGCGCCGCATCGAAGGGCAAGGGCCGGGAGGGCAGCCCGTCCTTGCGCCAGCCCTGGGCGTTGCACTCGTGGCGCACGATCCAGCTGTGCCGGTCCGAAAGGCCCCAGGTGACGACGACGCCGAGCGCGGGCTCGTCGAGGGCCGCGTCGAGAAAGCGCGCGTAGGCGTCGGCGACGAGGCCGTCGCGCGCGGCGATTTCGGCGGGCGCCCGCTCGTCGGTCGCGTCGAGCTCGGTGATCTGGATGTCGAGTCCCAGCGCCGCGACATCGGCCAGGAAGCGCCTGAACTTCGGCGGCGAGAAGGGATCGCCGCCGATATCGAGATGCGCCTGCACGCCGAGCGCATCGACCGGCGTCGCGTTCCGCTTCATCCGCTCGAGGAGCCGCAGCACCGCCGTGCGCTTCTGCTCCGCGGCCGGCGTGTCGTAGACGATCCCGTATTCGTTGACGACGAGAGACGCAGCAGGATCGGCCTCGCGCGCCGCGCGATGGGCGAGATCGAGATAGTCGGGACCGATTTCGTCGAGAAACACCGTCTTGCGCAGAGCGTCGGCGCGGCCAGTCTCGACATCGATCGGCTCGTTCACCACGTCCCAGCAAAACACACGGCCGCGATAGCGCCGGCACATCTCCGTGACCCGCCGCACCATCGCGCTCTCGGCGCTCTGGCCCCGGGGCAGCGCCTTGAACCAGTCCGGCGTCCGCCAGTACCAAAGCAGGTTGTGGCCGCGCAGCGCGAGGCGGTACCGCGTCGCGAAATCGACGATCCGGTCCGGGATCGAGAAGTCCTCCTCGTCCGGCCGGTGGCTCATCCACTGCCACTTCATTTCGTTCTCGGGCACGATCGCCGCACATTCGCGCAGCACCAGCGCGGTGAAATCGTCCTCAGCCGCGAGCTGTGCCCCCTGCACGCAACTGCCGTAGAGGATGCCCTTGGCCGCCGCGAGATCGCGAAGCGCGGGCGGCGCGTTCGCCGCGGCCTGTCGTGAGCCCGGGGCCAGGAGCGCGGCAAGGGCGCCGGCCATCGCCGACCGGCGCGTCAGGACGGGCACCATGTTCGCCTTTCGCATGCGCGCACATGCTCGCGCCGGCCGCACGCCATGGTCAAGTCGGGGTTGGAAGCGTCGCGGACACGATGCCTGATTGATGACGCTGCGGACATGTCCAGGCTCGGAATTAGGTTGTCCCCGTGATTCAGCGGCGCCGGCGATCGCGCTTCGCGTCGCGCCGCTCACCCGACCTCTCCGGCCGCAATGGCGAAGAAGGATGGGTTCCTACATCGAGAGCGCGTGTCGCAAGCGGAGTGAATGCGATAGCACGCGCACGAGAAAGAGTTTGATTTAAGCGTTGCACCCGCCTAACTTCGGGACTCTCTTTTGACACGAGATAATTGCAGATTTAAGACGACAATAGAACGCGCAAAGCGCACCGGCGTACTTCGTCCGACTCGCTGGCAGGTTGGGGAGGGGAGACATGCAGGGCAATCCGGTGGTGCTCGTGGTCGACGACGATTCCTATACGCGTCAAGCCGTTGTTCAGGCGCTGGCGGAGGAGGGAATAACCGGAATTGAAGCCGCGTCAGGGCAGGAGGCGCTGCGAATTTTGGGTCGCGACCGAAGCATAGGCTTGCTGCTGACGGACATCATGATGCCGGGAATCGCCGGCACGACACTGGCCGACCGGGCGAGCGAAGTGCGGCCCGACGTGAAAATCATGTTCATGACGGCCTATGCGGCCGCCGCCGGATCGGGCCGGCCGCTGATCGAAAAACCCTTCGGCACCGAGGCGTTGTGCGCGACCATTCGGGCCATGTGCACGCCAAGCTAGCGGATGGACTCCAGCGCTCGACACCCTCGGCTTGCTGCCGCATCAAGCGCAGATCGGATGCTTGAAGGGATGGCGGCCGAAGCGATATGTAACCGCAGACGGCGAAAGCGCGGCTGGCGAACAGAGGCGCGATAGGCAAAGGAACTCCACGATCGGACGCAGTCTCGTCATCGTCGGATTGGCCATCGCGGCGGTCGGCCTGCTCTGGCCTTGGCTTTCTCGTCTCGGCCTCGGCCGCCTGCCCGGGGACATCTATGTCCACGGCGAGCACGGCTCCTTCTATTTTCCGATCGCCACGAGCCTCCTGGTCAGCGTGGTGGTGTCCCTCGTTCTCTGGCTCATCAGCCGTTGACCGCACGGCCTCGTACCGGCTGCGGAACCCAGATGCATGATCCGTACAATCTGCAGTGCTTCGTCGACGCTCAGAAGCATGTCTTCGAGCAAGCGTCTTCGGAGCTGCGCGAAGGCCGCAAGACCAGACACTGGACGTGGTTCATCTTTCCGCGAATCAAGGGGCTGGGGCACAGCGAGACCACCCGCCGCCTCGCAATTTCCTCGCGAGAGGAGACCGAGGCGTATGTGAAACATCCGGTGCTCGGGCCGAGGCTCAGAGAATGCACGCGGATGGTGCTTCTCGTGGAAAGACGTTCGGCGCCTCAGATCTTCGGCTTCCCGTCCTCACCGGGGAAGACGGCAAGACCGAGACCTATGTCGATGTCTGCGATCGGCGTTGAGGAACGGCGGCGAGCGGGGAGGCGAAGGTCGGACCGCAAGCGCCTTGGATACGTCCCGGCGCGCAACGGCGCAGGGACCGTGCCATGAAGGAGTGCCGCAGAGCGACCAAATCCTCGTCCCTCTTGATTCTCCTCTGTCTTGCCCATGCGCTTGTGACGTGGAACCTGATTACGGCGTGCCGGGCTATCACGGTCTGGCCTATGACGCGTTCGATGGTTATTACGGCACCTGGGGCGGGTTCCCGTTGCATGTCATTGTCTTCCGGTCGGCCGACAGCCGCAGCTCAGCGCATTGGATTAGCCCGAGCGCCCCTTGAACGTCGCCTCAAGCGTGGTGCTGGTGGGGCGGAAGGACGCGGTCGCATCGCTGCTGATGGGATAGAACTCGCCATTCGCCGGGGCTCCATGGCGCGGCGCGTTGGTGATAGTGATCGACCACCTCACATGAGCGCTGTCGACGCGCGATATGTCGAGCGTGGTGTCGCCGGCACCGACTCGCTGGGCGGCAGCGTCGAGAGCACCCGATTCCAGTAATACCGGAAGCTCTGGCTTTGCCGTACTGCCGCCCCAGCCGCCGCCGCGCCCAGCGCCGCCGCCGCCATGAGCCAAGGCCGGCATTGAGAGGGCGCCGAGCATCGCGGCCAAGGCGAACGCTTTCATCGTCGCGCCGAATTTGTGGTGGCCGTTTTGCTGACTTTGAGCGTCATAAGGCCCCTCCTGGTTCCACGGGGCATGTCGAAACGCGCGATACGTCACCATCAGAAATCACATAGTGTCTCGTCGCGGCAGGACATCGGTGTTTTCTCGCCGCCGCTTCGGCCGGAGCCGCGCCAATGCAAAAAAAGCATCGCCAAGCCCGGACAAAACATCGCCTATTAAATTTTGGTCAGAATAAATCGGTGCTAGTCTCGGCTACTGCGAGAGGCCGCCGCGGCAATTCATTCGACGATCGCCAAGAATGACGGCGCGGTTGCGGGTGAACACGATGACGGTGCGGTACAAGTGATGACGACACTGTCATCGACCAAAGTAACGACGCGGTCGCCATCTTCCGCGACGCCGCCATGGATTGACCCGGACTAAATCGCATTTTACCGGCGCGTGGTTTAACTTGCGCGGCACGTCGCTCCGTCCGCGCGATGCATTCACCACATGCAGCCTAAGCGCTCATCGACGCCGCCTTCGCGCCGAAGGCCATCGCGCGTCATAGAAAGAGCGATGTGAAGAAAGGAAGGG
>JASHRZ010000668.1 GCA_030037055.1 Alphaproteobacteria bacterium | reverse complement strand
CCCGGCATCACTCCGCCGGCGACGCCGTGTTCCACCGCCGCGCGCTGCGCCGGATTGAGGCTGCGCAGGTGAGGCGCGGTCGATTCCGCGGCGCTGCTTCTGGCGGACATGCGTCCCTACAATCGCCGGAGCGCTGACCTAAAGGCAGGACGGCGGCCCGCAAGCCGCGCCCGAGATGACGGGCGAAGGGCGCCGGGGCCGCCGCAGCCGGCGCGCGCCTGCTGCAGATGGTTGAGATCGCGAAGACGTTCGGCATCGTCAAGCGCTCGCCGTCGGTTGGCTCCGGACGTGCAGACCATCGGGTCTCCTCGGACGGTGAGACTCTTCCGACCCGACATTCCGCCGACACGGCAGCTAAAGGCGTCGAGGTGGATCCGACCAGGAGAAACGTCGGCGATCCCGGCGCTCCGGCCGCACCGGAAAAAGAGGGGCGCCGCCAGGACGCGCGTCCACCGCCGGACCATTGTATGCTCCGTCGTTCTCTATTTGTTCATATAAACACCGAGCCCGGGCACAGGTCAAGTCGCCAGCGATCCGATCCGGGCCAAGGGGCATCACTGACCCTGATCATTGGGAAGGCGCGCTCAGGATCTCTCGGTTAAATCCTTCAATATCAGTAGCATCAAGAGAGGTGTGGAGCTGCTCAGGCGCCTAGCGCCCGGCGCGCGGCAGCCGAAACCGCCTGTTTCGTGGCGGCAAACCCCTGCCAGGGGTCGACGGCCCCTGATCGGATGCGCTGCGTCACGTTCAAAACGGTGAAATGGTCCGAACGGATACCGGCCTCCACCTCTTGCCAAGTTAGTGGTGTCGACACGGTGGCGCCGGGCCGGCCGCGGGTCGAGTACGCGGCGACCGCCGTGGCGCCACGATCGTTTCGCAAGTAGTCGATGAAGACGCGGCCGCGGCGCGCCTTCCTTGCTAGAGAAGCCGTGTAGAGATGCGGCTCCTTCTCTGCGAGCTGCACTACCACCGCGCGAGAAAATTCCTTTGCCACGCCCCAATCAAGCACTGGCTCGATGGGGACGACGACGTGGAGGCCCTTTCCGCCCGTGGTCTTGGCAAAGCTGCGCAGACCCAGCTTGTTCAAAGTGTCCCGCACGGCAAACGTGGCTGCGATCACGCGCTCCCAGGGAAGACCCGTGTCCGGATCGAGGTCGAAAATCAAACGATCCGGCTGTTCCAGCCGGTCGATCATCGATCCCCACGGATGGATCTCCAGCACGCCCATCTGGATCAGGCCAAGCAGTCCCTGCGCGTCCTCGATCATCACATAGATCTCATGCCCCTCTTTGGTCTGGATCGGTACCTGCTTGATCGCTTCGGGAAATCCGGCGGTGAAGTGCTTCTGGAAAAAGCACTCGCCCGCGACGCCTTCGGGGCAGCGTAAAAGGCTGAGGGGTCGGCGACGGATATGCGGCAGCATCAGCTCGGCGACAGCAGCGTAGTATTCGGCGACCGCCAGCTTCGAGATTCCGAGCTCGGGATAGACCATGCGCTCGGCATTGGTAATGCGAATGCCCCGGACCACTGCCGCACCGTCCCAACCGACCGTCGGAGGGGGTGGCTGGAGGGACATCGCCAAGCCGCGTCGCCCTGCTGTCGGCTCGAGTACCACTTCGGCTGGCGATTTGTCCTCGCGGGTGCCAACGAAGCTCGGCTCGCGCAGGATGGCGTCTCGGGTCCACTCGGTGAACCGCACCTCAGCGACAAGCTTGGGCTCGACCCAGTGGATGCCGCGCGAGGAAAGGCCCGGTGGCAGGGTTACCGTCGGCTGTTTCCGTTCGAGCCGCTCAAGTTGCTCGCGCAGCGCCGTCAGCACCTTACCCGTAAATCCCGTACCCACGCGGCCGGCATAGACGAGCTTGCCCCTGCGCGTGTGATATGCGACGAGAAGGGCGCCGAACCCCGATCGCACGCCCGTCGCCTCGGTGAAGCCGACCACCACGAGTTCCTCGCGCTCGCCACATTTAACCTTGATCCAGGCCGCGCCGCGTCCGGGACGATATGGAGCATCACGGCGCTTCGATACGATGCCCTCGAGCCCCAGCCGGCAGCTAGCGGCGAAGAACTCCGGTCCCTTGCCGATCTGATGGTCGCTGTAGCGCACAGTCGGCGAGGGACCGCTCGCAAGAAGCGCGGCCAATGCGCCCTTCCGGTCCTCCAGCGCGGCGCCGCTTAGGTCCCAGCCGTCGCGATATAGAAGGTCGAACGCCATGTAGACGAGGCGTGCCGTCGTGCCTTCGGACAGGTCGTTTTGCAGCGCCGAGAAGCTGGTAACGCCGCTCTCAGTGAAGTGAACGACCTCGCCGTCGAGCAGAGCTTGCGTCGCAGGCAGCCGTGCCAGCGCTGCGGCGATCTCGGGAAATTTCTTCGTCCAATTGAGGTCGTTCCGGCTGCGAAGTTCGACCTTCCCGTTCCTGAGTCGAGCGAGCATCCGGTAGCCATCGAATTTGATCTCATGCAGCCACTCATCTCCCACAGGCGCTTGTGCTGCCGCGGTTGCGAGCTGGGGCGAGATCTTCGGCGCCGTCTTCGCGCGCCGCGCGCCGACGAGCCCCGAAAAATCGACCTCAGAGCGACGGTGCCGCGCCTTTCGGGCGCGAGCCACCGGGCCCTTCGTGGTCTCCTCGCCGGTCTTCGAGCTCCAGACGCGATCGGCATCTGCCGCAATCGCGCGCATGTCGCGGCCGGTAGCGGAACTGAGCCTTTCGTGCTCGACCACAGCGGTATCGCTGCCTGGCTTGGCCTCACTATCATTCTCTTTGATCAAGAGCCAATTGTTGCCCTTGTTGCCGTCGCGCCGGTTGTTCATACGGACGAGCGCCCATTTGCCGCGAAGTTTCTCGCCGTGAAGGATGAACTTGAGATTGCCCTTAGTGTACCCCGCCGCCGCGTCGCCGACCGGCTCCCACCACCCGGCATCCCAAACCATGACAGTCCCGCCGCCATATTCCCCTCGCGGAATGACGCCCTCGAAGTCGCCATATTCGAGGGGATGGTCCTCGACATGGACGGCGAGCCGCTTTGCGGCCGGATCGAGGCTTGGCCCCTTCGGCACCGCCCAGCTCTTCAGTACGCCGTCGAACTCCAGGCGAAAGTCGTAGTGCAGTCGGCGCGCCGCATGCTTTTGGACGACGAAGGCGGGTTTGTTCCTGGTCCGGTGTTTCCGCCCTGACCCGGAAGGTTCGGGCGTCCGGCCGAAATCACGCTTTCGGCGGTATTCCCGAAGTCCCATAGCGCAAGCTCCTTGCTAGACCTTCGGCTCCCTTGGCGCTGGCCATAATAGGAAACCGGCTCAAATGCTTGTCATCTCGGACAAATCCCCCGGCGGCATGACCCGAAGACGGTGGCGCCGCGGCGCCAGCCGGTTTATCCTTTAGCCCGTCGCTTCGAGAGGAGCTCCCATGGCCGCCCCGCGCTCGAGCTGGAAAGGGTATCTGCGAGTGAGTCTCGTCTCGTGCCCCGTCCGGCTCTACCCAGCATTCTCCAGCGCCGAAAAGATCTCGTTCCATAATTTGGCCCCGGGTTCAATGGCGCGCATCTCAATGGTGCCGACCGATCCCACAACCGGCAAGCCGGTGCCCCGCGATCAGCTTTTGAAGGGTTACGAGTTTGAGAAGGGACGTTACGTCATCCTGTCGGAGGAGGAACTCGAGAAGGTCCAGGTGGAGAGCAATCGCGTCATCGACGTCACGCAGTTCGTCGACGATGACAAGGTCGACCCGCTCTACCTTGACAGCCCTTACTGGCTCGCGCCCGACGGCAAGATCGCGAACGAGACCTTCCGCGTGATCGTCGAAGCGATGAGGCGTGAAGCCAAGTCCGGGATCGGCCGGCTCGTGCTGTCCTCGCGTGAGCGCGCGGTGCTGCTGAGTCCTCGTGGCAAGGGAATCATGATCCGCACACTTCGTGCCTCCGAAGAGGTGCGTCGGGAGGATCCTTACTTCGAAGACATCGAGGAGGGGCCGCTCGACCAGTCGGCCGTCGCGCTCGCACGGCAGATTGTCGTGCAGAAGAGTAGTGACTTCGACCCCAAGCTGTTCGAAGACCGCTATCAGGCAGCGCTTTCCGAACTGGTCAAGGCCAAGATCAAGGGAGAAAGAATCATCACACCCCAAGTTGCGGAGCCGGCACCCATTATCGATCTCATGGCGGCGCTAAAGAAATCCTTGGAGACGGTCAAGCCGCCGGCGGTGAGCAAGGCGAAGCGAGCTCGCGAGGCTGCCGGCGAAGCTGCCGGCCAAAAGGCGAAACCACACGGTCGCGCCAAGGTGAAAGGGTCGGCCCGCTGAGCCGGGTGAGATGGATACCCTGCGCATCGAAGGCCGCAGTTTCTTCATAGTCGGCCGGTTTGAGCGGCTGCCGAAGAGCCGCATAGAGCGCGAGCTCGCCGCCCGTGGCGGCAGGCTGCACCATCGGCTTACTCAGGGGACGGACATCGCCGTGGTTACGCACGAAGGCGCGGTGCGTATTGGGTCGCCTACGATGAAGGCCGTACTCGTGCGAGAACCCGGGCGTTGCCTGAGCGAGGAGACGTTCCTGCGTGCGCTTGGGCTGGCGCCGGCCTTACAAGGCAAGGATATCGACGCGGACCGCTTCCAGAATCTCGCCGGGCTGCCGCCGGAGGATGTCCGCCTGCTTGCGCTTTTTGACATCCTCTCGCCCTCTGAGGGGCGGTTCGGGTTCGGGGATCTCAAGATCGCACAGCATGTCGCCGGCCTTCGCCGTCGCGGCGTCTCGATCGAAAGCGTGCTGACCGCGGCGACCGCACTGCGGCGGCGCCGGCGCGGCTCCGATCCGCAGGAGGTCATCCGGCTCGATATCGGGCCCGGCGGCGACTTGATGATGCGGATCGGCGAGGCACTGGCCGAGCTCGATGGGCAGATGCGGTTCGCCTGGGTGCAGCCGCCGCCCGATCCGGATGCGCTCTTCGAGGCAGCCGAGCAGGCGGCTGCAGCCGGCGCGCTGCTGTCGGCGGAGAGGCTCTACTATGCGTGCTTGAGCGCAATTCCGCGCGACCCCGTCGTGCGGTTCAATCTGGGCAACGTCGTGCGCGACCTCGGTCGCCCCGCGGAAGCGAAGGCGCATTACATGGCGGCCATCGATGCCGAGCCTGGTTTCGCCGAAGCCCACTTCAATCTCGGCCATCTGGCGTTGAGCGCCGGCCAGCACACGGAAGCGATCGCGCATTTCGAGCGCGCGGTTCTCACCGACCCGGACTTTCCGGACCCGCTCTACAATCTCGCTGCTCTCTACATCCAGTGCGACCGCCTGCGCGACGCTGCTCCGCTTCTCGAGCGATATGTGCGGCTCGACCCAACCTCGAAGTGGGGCCATGAGGCCCGGAAGCTGCTGCTCGCCTGCCGGACCGTGTTAACGCCGTCGCGCAGTTGCGAACGCAAAACGACCCAAGCCGCACCAACCTGATCCACGCTGCGACCAAGCATTCTCGCTGCTGCTTGCCGCAAAATATTGCGAAGCGGTGTGATCAGCCGCGAGCGCAGCGGTAGAAACTCGGGGACGATCCGGAAGAGATGACTGGGGTCTTCTCATTGACCCATTACCGACATGCTCGTGGAGGATTAACGCCAGCCAAATGCTGCCCGCTTTGGGCACCGAGAGGGTAGAGTGTGCCGACCACGCTCGGCGCGTACCGTCCCGGAGCCAATTGCGCGCCTTATCTCGAGGCTAAGCTTCGCAGCTCCTCGCGCGCTGCCTCGGCGAACTCGGTCAGCGGATTGACCCCAGTACCTTTCTCCATCATCTCGAGTATATCGCGGAATGTCTTGTTCGGCCGAAGGTAAGTTTCCCCTGTCGCACGCGCCACCCGTTGCGCGCACGCGATGGTCCGTGGAAAGCACAAGACCTGCATTCTATTGATCGCGCCGTACATGCTGACGATGTCTTGAAGGTCCGGCTGGTTGCTCATCATCGCCTGACCATAGGCTTTGGACGCCGCGAAGATGAAATCCCGGAAAAGGTCCTCGCGATGGGAAATCTGATGCGCGCGGTGCCCCGCTAGAACCTGGGACCGTTGTGCCAGCCAGGTAGCGATACCCGATATCAGTCCACCCACCACCGATCCGCCAAGCGCCGCGAACGCGGAAACGTATGCGACATCCATATCCCTTCCTCGCCGAAACTCCTTACGCGGACGAGATGATTCTGGCTGGGAAACGTACATTCTATTTGAAGACTCTTCAATGCGGACATGAGACGGCTTCGAACTAGCGCAAAGTGAGATCGGCTTTTTTGTCTCACTTGAAGCGCGCACTGAGCCTTGCGCAAGCTAAACTTACTTACTTGACCATACCATCAAATCGGCGATGCTCGCTGGGTAATTGGCTTCCACATTATCATGTCCGAATCTGGCACGATTCCGCCCAAGAAAGCGGGCAGAACCGGTCCGCTCTTGCCCAGGCGATTCAGACATCGACCTGCTCAGCGATCGCCGGTTTTACCGGCAGACCGAAGGATTGGAGCAATGGAGATCAAACGAAACGGGTCCAGACGACGACAACACGCACCTTGAGGTCGGAGCACATTTGTTTGTCGGCTCCAAGGCTTCGCGGGACACGATTCCTTCTCATGGGCCGCAGCATGAATCTATGCCGGAGCGCATGTCCGCTATCCCAAGGTATGGTC
>JASHRZ010000667.1 GCA_030037055.1 Alphaproteobacteria bacterium | reverse complement strand
CGCCCAGGTGCCGAGCGGCAGGCACTCCTCCCACAGCGTGAAGGAGACGCGCGCGACATAAGGCGACAGCCGCGGCAGGCTCACCGCCGCAGCGTTGCTGTCGACGAACGGCACTTTCGCCTCCGCGGTAAGCGGCGCGATGGCCAGCGCGTTGGGCGACCACACCACGCCGGTGAGGAAGCTCACATGGTCGCGGGTAATGAGCTCCTGCGCCAGCCGCTTGGCGGTCTCGGGGTTGGGCCCGGTGTCGTCGCGGCGGAGGATCTCGATGGTGGTGCCGGAAGGCAGATCCTTCTCATGCTCTTTGACGTAGAGGCTCAGGCCTTTGTCGATCTGGTCGCCGAGCGAGGCCATCGGCCCGGAATAGGTGAGGATGACGCCGATCCTGATCGTCTCGGCCGCGGCCGGTTGCGCCAGCGGCGCCCCGAGCAGCGCCGCTGCCAGCAGTGCCGCCTGAATTCTGTAGGTCATCGTTCGGGGCCTCCCTTCTTAGCGCGCCGATACGCGCCGGCGCACGGTGGTGATTCGCCGCCGCCATACCGGCGATGCGTAGTCTAAGGCAACAATGCGTAAGACAAACTGTTTTGACATCCATCTTTTCGCCCCGGCCGTCTCACGCCAGCTTCACGAGCTGCTTGCCGAAATTCTCGCCCTTGAGCAGGCCGATGAAGGCGCGCGGCGCGTTCTGCAGCCCCTCGGTGACCGTCTCGCGATATTTGATCCTGCCGTCGCGCACGCCCCGGGTCAGCTCCTTCAGCGCCTCCGGCCAGCGGGCCAAATGATCGGAGACGATGAAGCCCTGCAGCTTGATGCGCATGCCGACCGCCATCATCAGGTTCTGCACGCCGTAGCGCTCGACGGCGTTGTATTGTGAGACCATGCCGCAGAGCGGGATGCGCGCGAAAGGGTTGCAGCGCGCCAGCACGGCATCAAGGATCGGGCCGCCGACGTTCTCGAAATAGACGTCGATGCCCTTTGGAGTCGCCGCGGCGAGTGCCTGTTGCAGATTGCCGGCACGGTGGTCGATGCAAGCATCGAAGCCCAGCTCCTTGACCACGAAGTCGCATTTCTCCTGGCCGCCGGCGATGCCGACGACGCGGCAATCCTTCGTCTTCGCGAGTTGGCCCGCGACGCTTCCCACCGCGCCCGAAGCGGCGGAGACCACCACCGTCTCGCCGGCTTTGGGCTGGCCGATGTCGTTGATGCCGATCCAGGCCGTGACGCCCGGCATGCCGACGACACCGAGATAGGTCGAGATCGGCACCAGTTCGGCATCGACTTTTCGCAGATCGCCGCCGTCGGACAGCGCGTATTGCTGCCAGCCCGCACGCGCGGCCACCATGTCGCCCTTGTGGAACTTGGCGTTGCGGCTGTCGATCACCTCGCCGACGGTCTCGCCGGTCATGACTTGGCCGAGCTCGACCTTGGCGGCATAGGATCGCTGATCGTTCATGCGGCCGCGCATATAGGGGTCGAGCGAGAGAAAGCGGTTCTTGATCAGCACCTGGCCGTCGCCGGGCGCCGGAATCTCCGTCTCGACGATGCGGAAATCGCTTTCCTTCACCCAGCCTGTCGGACGGTTGGCGAGCAGGACCTGCGTGTTTTTTGCGGCCATTGCGGCTCTCCCTTCGGGCGGTGATCGCTCAGGCCAGCGTACCGCATCCTTGTCTTCGTGTGGGAGAGATGAGGTGTCGCCGGCCGAGGCTTCCTCAGCGGGGGGCGCTGCGCGCGGTGAAATCGCCGCGGGCGACGCTGTCGCGGTAATGGTCGAGCGCCCAGCGCACCGAAGGGAAGGCGAGCTCGCGCCACGGGATCTCGTCCCAGCCGAAGAGCTTCACCTCGAGGCTTTCGGGCCCGGCGGCGAAATCGGGGACGTCGAGATGGGCGCGGTAGATGATCTGCACCTGGCTGATGCGCGGGATGTCGTAGACGGCGAGCACGCCGTCAATGGTGATCCTGGCTCGTGCCTCTTCCCAGGCCTCGCGCATCGCGCCCGCCGCAGTCGCCTCATTGAGCTCGAGATAGCCCGCCGGCAAAGTCCAGAAGCCGCGGCGCGGGTTGATGGCGCGGCGGCACAGCAGGAAGCGCTCCTGCCACAGGCATACGGCGCCCACCACGATCTTCGGGTTCTCGTAATTGATGAAGCCGCAATCGGGGCAGACCATGCGCTCGCGGTTGTCGCCTTCGGGAATGGTAAGCACGCTGGGGCCGCGGGCGGCGGGCGGGCTGGACACGGCTCAGCTCGCCCTGTGGCGTGGCGTTCCGCGCGGCCTCACACGGAGAGATCGATCAACCGGCCGCGGGTCTGAGGTTGCGGCGCCTTTTGCGCCTGCTGCGCCTGTAGGTCGCCGCGGCCGCCCTCGCGATTGGCCGTGACCCGCCGGCCCGGCTCGATCGGCGCCGCGGCTGTCGCCGGCCCGGCCAAGGGCACCACCGTCGGCGCCACTGGTGGTGCCGGCTGGCCAACGCCCTGCACTGGCACGATCTGCATCGCCGCAGGCTCCTGCGATCTTCGCAGGCAATATATCAGAAAGCGGTATCACTAGGCAACAATTTCCCCGAATCATGGTTAACGCGACATGAGGGCGGCGACGCCCGGCAGCTCGCGTCCTTCGAGCCATTCGAGAAAGGCGCCGCCCGCGGTTGAGACGTAGCTGAGCCTGTCCACCACCCCGGCCTCGGCGAGCGCGGCCACCGTTTCGCCGCCGCCGGCGACGCTCACAAGCTTGCCCTGCACGGTCAGCTCGGCGACGCGGCGGGCGATCGCGCGGGTCGCCACATCGAAAGGCGGCGTCTCAAAAGCGCCGACCGGTCCGTTCCAGACCAGCGTGCGAGTCCGCTCGAGCTGCTGGCCGATGGCCCCCACCGTCCGCGGGCCGATGTCGAGGATCATGCTGTCCGCCGGCACGCGATCGATGGCGACGGTCTCGCTCGCGGTGCCGGGCCTGAGCTCGCGCGCCACCACCGCATCTTCCGGCAGCACCAGGCGGCAGCTCGCTTGCCGCGCGCGTTCGACGATGCTGCGCGCGGTCTCGGCGGCGTTGCGCTCGCACAGGGACCGGCCGACCGCGACGCCTTGGGCAAAGAGAAAGGTATTGGCCATGGCGCCGCCGATGATAAGCGTGTCGACCTTGCCGATGATGAAGGCGAGGAGATCGAGCTTGGTCGACACCTTGGCGCCGCCGATCAGCGCCGCGACCGGGCGCTGCGGCGTCTCGAGCACGCTCGCCAGCGCCTCGAGCTCGCGCTGCATCAGCCGTCCCGCCGCCGCGGGCAGCAGGCGCGCCAGCGCGTCGATCGAGGCATGCGCGCGATGAGCGGCGGAAAAAGCATCGTTGACGTAGAGATCGCCGAGCGCGGCAAGCTGCTGGGCAAAACCTGGGTCATCGGCCTCTTCTTCCTTGTGGAAGCGGAGATTCTCCAGCAGCGCGACCTCGCCCCGCAGCAGGCGCGCCACCACCTGCTCGGCCGCCGGGCCGATGCAATCCTCGGCGAAGGCGACCTTCTGACCGATCGCGTCGGCGAGCGGCA
>JASHRZ010000666.1 GCA_030037055.1 Alphaproteobacteria bacterium | reverse complement strand
GGGATGGCCGCGAACTCCGCTTCATGCCGCGATTTCGCTCTATGGCATCGCGGCGCGTCCGGGCTCCTGCCCTGGCGCCAAAGACCGCCCTCGCAGCGCGTGCCTGCGTGAGATATCCGGCCTAGGACAGCCGAGGCCAATGTGCGTCACCTCGTCATCGCCGCTCATTGACAGCGGTGTCAGCGGCATATCCGAGGCGCGCGCGCGTCGGCCTCATTGAAGCGAGGGCCTGACCGTTCGGAACCAGAAGGAGACCACAAACCGCGACCAGTGACGCGCCGATGCTTGAAAAACCGCCCGCGCTTGCCGGGCCCTGTGTTGCTGAGCGACGACCGAGCGGAGCACGCTTCACTCCTTGGCAACCTCCTTTTCATCGCGCAACAGTTTCTGTTCCTCGGCGAAAAACGCTGCCGCTCGTTTGACCCACGTCAATGCGCCAGGGCCGAATCGGCGCTTGGTAGGGCCAAGCACAGGGGAGCGGAGCGATGGTCGAGGATTGGTTGGCCCTGATCGGCAACATGAACACGGCGGTGCGCGATCTGCGGAAAGCTTCGCCGGAGGTGATGAAGATCTTTTCCGACATGGCCCGCGCGGCACATGGCGGCGAAGCACTGAACGGCAAGACCAAGGAACTGGTGGCGCTTGCGATCAGCGTAGCCGTCCGTTGCTCGCCCTGCATCGCCTATCACGCCGAAGGCGCGGTCAGGCAGGGCGCTTCGCAGGCCGAGGTGGCAGAGGCACTCGCGATGGCGATCTATATGGGTGCCGGGCCTTCGGTCATGTACGCGGCGCAAGCGCTGGAGGCGGTCGGTCAAATGGCGACGAAAGCCTCCAAGCCCGCTTGACCCCGCCGGGCGGAAACCCCGACCGGCCGCGGCGATTGAATGCCGCCTTTGCCGGCGGACCGCACGCGCCCGCGGCTCCGCGGCGGCTTGGTCCGCCGGGTGCCGAATTGCTTGCCGACATCGAGCTCGACAGTACCACCGTCCTGCTCTCGCCGCTGGGCGGCTCCGATGCGGCCCTGGCCTTGCGCGAGGGCAGGCTCGATGCGGCGTTCTTCATCATCGCCGCGAACGCGCCGGTCGTGCTGGACCTTTTTGCCGAGCCCGGCATCCGCCTTCTTTCCATCGACCGGCCGTCGGCCTATCGCCTGCAGCACCGCTCTCTTTCGCTCCTGGCGCTCCCGGAAGACGCGATCAATCTCCCCACCGACTTGCCCCCCGCCGATACGGTGCTGCTCGCGCCCGCGGCCAACCTCGTCATGCGCGAGTTTTCACCCGGCGCTCGCGGAGCTACTGCTGACCGAGGCGCGGGCCCGTGCATATTCCCTGATCTCGTGGCTGGTCGAACCGGACCCGAGCGTCCTTGGCACGGGCCAACACCACGAGTTGTGCACCATGGGTACAAGCCAGGTCGGCCGCTTGATTTAAGGCGGCGGTGCCGCATTCGGAACTGTCATTTGCGACCAAAACAACTTTCCTCGGCTCCGCTCGCCAATCCGCGGCGAAACCGGTTCCGGGAATGATCGCTCGATCACATTCTCCCGCATTGCCGGGATAGGCGCGACCCGTCGCGCTGCCGACAGGCGCCGCGGCGGCCCGCGCAGTTTGACGGCGCGGCGGCGCACTGCCGCCGGGTTGCGCAGAGACCGGCGCCGCCTCTTCTGCACCTCCTCGAAGCGGCTTGCTTTTGTCGCCCTCAGTGCGGCCAGGGCGCCGCGGCCTCGAGCACCTCGCCGGCCAGATCGTGCGAGTACCGGGCGAGGTCGTCGACCGAGAAAAGCCCGACCATCATCTGGTTCCGGTTGATCACCGCCAACCGGCGCACATGCCGTTCCTTCATGAGGCGGGCGGCTTCCACGCAATGCTGATCGTCGAAGCAGGAGGCGACGTCCCTGGTCATGATCTCGCGGGCGACCACGGCGCGCGGATCCTTGCCCCCGCCGACCGCACGGCAACAGATATCGCGATCCGTCACAAAGCCGACGAGGCTGCCGTTCTCCCATACCGGGAGCGTGCCGACGCCGAGCTGGTCCATCTTGCGCGCGCATTCCCGAGCCGTGACATCCGGACCCACGCTCTCGACCTTGGCGGACATGGCTTCCTTGACGAGCATGGCTTCTCCTCCTTTCGCTTCGGCGCAGCAGGCGTTCCTTCCGGACTGCCCCCGCCGACATTGCCGATCAAACGACGTGCGTCGGCCCGGCGCATTGATCCAGATCAGGACCCGGGGCCGCAGCGCGTATCGCTCCCTCTAGCTTCCGCAGAGGGAGCGACACGCCGTCGCCCTGCGCTCAAAGCTCGGCGCGGGCGCTACGCGGCCTTCACCTCTATCTTCTTCTGCTGCTCCACGGCTTCGGGCGTTTTCGGCAGCGTCACGGTCAGCACGCCCTTCTCGCACACTGCCTCGATCTTGTCGCGATCGATGCCGTCCGGCAGCGTCAAGGAGCGCTGGAAGGATCCGAAGCGACGTTCGGACATATAGTAGTTCTTGCCCTTTTCTTCCTTCTCCTCCTGCTTTTCGCCCTTGATCGTCAGCACGTCGCCGGACAGGCTGATGTCGACGTCCTTGTCGGTCATGCCGGGAAGTTCGGCGGTGATTCGAAAGGCCTTGTCGTCTTCGACGAAATCGACGGCCGGCACGAGCGGCGCGGGCATCAACGCGCGTCCCCACCGAGGCCCCGCCCCGAACGCCCGGGCCAGTGACGGGAAGCTCGGTCTGCCGCGCCAGAAATCCTCGAACGCCCGGTCCATCTCCTCGCGGAAGCGGGGCCAGATGTCGAGGCCGGGCGGCCACAGGGGCGCCGGCGGTGCCACTTTTTGCTCCTTCCGTACTTCGACGGCTGATTTGGCCATGTATCGATCTCCTCTTGCGGCGAAGTGTTTCATTGAAAACGAGAGGTCGGCTGCGGTGCAGAGCGTCGAACACGATGGAAGCCGCCTGGGCGCGAATTGAAGTCGATTCACGGCGCCGGCACCTTGATGCAGATCAAGATGCCGGGGACACGGTGCGGTCTAAGCTGCTGCTTTGCCGGGTTGCCTTGCGCCCGGCGCGGCCGAGCGCGGTTGGCGATGATCCTATCGCGCAGGACGCCGGCCGAATGCCGGGCAACGCTTATTCGCTCAGTGCGAGCCATGAGACGCATCCTGCACGTCGACATGGACGCCTTCTTTGCGGCTGTCGAGCAGCAGCGACATCCGGAGCTGCGCGGCAAGCCGGTCGTCGTCGGCGGCCGCGGTGACCCGACCGGGCGCGGGGTCGTCTCGACCGCGTCTTACGAGGCTCGCCGATACGGCATCCATTCGGCAATGCCTCTGCGCACCGCTTTTCACTGCTGTCCCGAGGCCGTCTTTCTTCCGGTGGATTACGAGGCCTATGCGGAAGTTTCCGCGCGGATCAAGACGATCCTGCGCGAGTTTTCCCCGTTCTGTGAGGACAGCGGGCTCGACGAAGCTTTCCTCGATATTTCGGCGGCTCCCGGCTCCTCGCAGCAGATCGCCCGGGCGATCAAGGATCGCGTCCTCGCCGAAACGGGATTGACCTGCTCGGTCGGCATCGCGCCCAACAAGCTTCTCGCCAAGCTCGCCTCGGACATGGAGAAGCCGAACGGCCTTACCATTCTCGAAAGCGGGGAAGTCGAACGCCGGGTCTGGCCGCTGCAGGTGCGCAAGCTGCTCGGCGTCGGCCCCAAGACCGAGCAGCGCCTCTCTCGCCTGGGCGTAGCAACGATCGGCGACCTGGCCAAGCTGCCGCTCGCGGACTTGATCGGTCAGTTCGGCGAAGCCCACGGCCGCGATCTCTACGAGTCCGCGAGAGGGATCGACGAGAGCCCTCTGCTCACGGTCAGCGAGCCCAAGTCGATCAGCAGGCAGGTCACCTTCGCGCACGATGTCGCCGACCGGGAATTCCTGCGCAAGACGCTGCGGAAGCTCAGCCGGGAGGTCGTCGCGGAAGCGCGTGCCGAAGGGTATGGAGCCGCAACTGTGGCCACGGTTCTTCGCTACGCCGATTTCGAGACCCTGTCCCGGCAATCCAGCTTCGATAGGTTCATTACGTCCTCGCGGCCGGTCGAGCGCGCCGCTTTGCGTTGCCTGGACAAAATCCCGCTCGTCAAGAAGGTTCGCTTGATTGGCGTCCGCATCCGCGGTCTGGCGCCGGTTCAACGGAAACGCGAAGGGCGGGCTCAGGCGACGGCGCCCGTTTCATGAAATCCGAAGAAGCCGCCGGCCTCGCGCGATTGGAAACCGGCCGGTCCTCGACCTCTTCATGCGGCCGGCCCCCGTCCTCCTCGCGCCGTTAGCTCGGCGATCTCGTGGATGAAAGCCGCAACATCGCCCGGCCTGCGGCTCGTTATCAGGTTCCCGTCGACGACGACAGGCTCATCGACCCAATCCGCCCCCGAGTTCCTGAGGTCGGTCTGGATCGAGGGGTAGGACGTCGCGCGTCGTCCCCTAAGGAGGCCCGCCTCCACGAGGAGCCATGGCCCGTGGCAGATTGCCGCGACTGGCTTTCCCGCTTGGGCGAAGGCGCGCACCAACGCCACCGCCCTGGGATCGGCGCGCAGGCGATCGGGGTTGATGAGGCCTCCCGGCAGCACGAGGGCGTCGTAGGCGTCGACCGATGTCGCATCGATCGTCGCGTCAACGGCGACCGTTCCGCCCCAATCGGTGAATTTCCACGAACGGGTCCGACCGGGCTTGGGCGAGATTACGTCGACCGTCGCGCCGGCTTTCGACAGCTTCTCCTTGGGCTCGGCGAGGCCGTCGGTTGCCAGGATCGCGATCCTCTCTTTGTCCGATCCTTCGGGGCCCGTGCTCCGAGCACCGCGCCAAGCCGGCTAGACCGGCTGCCTTGCATGCATCGGCCCGGCACAAATCGAGAGCGCCCTTTCCGTTCGGCCGCCGGCCCGGGAAATATAAGGCCGATGAGCGCCGGCGCGCCTTCACCCGGACACCAAGAGGCGCACGGGC
>JASHRZ010000665.1 GCA_030037055.1 Alphaproteobacteria bacterium | reverse complement strand
AGGCCTGCGCCGCGAGCCTGAGCCAGAGCGCGCCGGATTGGGCGCTGACCGCCGCTTCGATGCGGTGCGCGTCGGAAAGCCGGCGCCCGAGCGCAGCGGCGCGCGACTGGGACATGTCGCCCGCGAGCGGGAGGCGCACCGTCGCCATGGCGGCGAAGCTGCTGAGGGGCCCGCCGAGGCCGGTGCGCCAGCGTCCGGCCAGCAGAAGCGCCGCGTCCCGCGCCAGCGCCGTGTTGCGCGCCATCAGCGCCTCGCCGCCGAGCCGGCGGTGGCAGGCGAGCGCCGCCGGCAGCGCCAGGAACGGCGTGACGTCGCGCGTGCCGGTCCAGTCGAACTCGGCGGTATAGCCCGCGCCATAGCCATGCGAGATGGCGAGCGGGTGGACCAGTGCCTGAAGCGGCTTTCCGCACCAGAGAAAGCCACAGCCGCGCGGCGCCATCAGCCATTTGTGGCAATTGCCGACATAGCAATCGGCGGCGATGGCCGGCAGGGCGAACGGCACGAGGCCGGGCGCGTGGGCGCCATCGACCAGAACGCGTGCGCCGGCGGAGCGCGCGAGGCGCACCAGCTCCGCCACCGGCAGGACGAGCGCGCTGTGCGAGGCGACGTGATCGAAGATCGCCAGCCGCGTGCGCGGACCGAGGCGGGAGGCCACCGCCGCAAGGATCGCGGCGTCATCGGCCACGGGCAGCGGAATCTCGACCTCGACGAGCTTTGCGCCGCTGCGCTCGGCGACGTAGCGCGCCGCCTTGAGGATGGCGCCATAGCCGAGGCCGGTGACCAGGATTTCGTCGCCCGGCGCGAAGGCGAGCGAGCGCAGCATGGCGTTGCAGCCGACGGTGGCGTTGTCGACGAAGACCAAATCCTCGCCCTCAGCGCCAAGATGGGCGGCGAGCGTCGACGCTGCTTCGCGCAGCAGGACGGGCAGCTCGTTGGTGAAAAAGCGCGTCGGATTGCGCTCGATGCGGCGGCGCCAGCTCTCCTGCTCCCGCAGCACCGCGCTCGGGGTCACGCCGAAGCCGCCGTGATTGAGATAGGTTACCGCGGGATCGAGCGGCCATTCCCGGCGCAGCGCAGCGCCGAAGGCGGCGGAGGCCGTGGCGCGCGCGGTCATCCGCGCTCGGCCACCGCGCCGGGCGCGCGCGGGTGAGTCATGGTGGGTTCGGACGGGACGCCCGGCTTGACGATGGCCCGGTTCTCTTGCGGCGGCATCGGCATGCTCTCGCTGCGACGGGCCATATTGCCCAAAGCGGTGGGACCGCTTCAAGGATGGCGCGGCGCGGCGCGGCCGCCTATCTTTCAGCAGTCGCTCCGCTGTGTCCCGTGAAGGAGGTCGCCATGTCCATCGCCGCGATCCTGCACCATAAAGGCCGGCAGGTCTCCACCATCCGCACGATTGATGCGGTGGAGACAGCGGTCCGCAAGCTCGACGAAGAGCGCATCGGCGCGCTGGTCGTGCTCGATCGCTGGGGCAAGCTCGCCGGCATGTTCTCCGAGCGCGACGTGATCCATGCGCTGGCGCAGCACGGCGCCGAGGCGCTCGGCTTCGAGGTGCACGAGCTGATGACGCCGGACGTCACCACCTGCACGCCGGAGGATCGGCTCGACGCGGTGATGCGGGTGATGACCGCGCATCGCGTGCGCCACCTGCCCGTGATGGAGCAAGGTCAGCTCGTCGGCCTCGTCAGCATCGGCGATCTCGTTAAGCACCGCCTCGACGAGAAGGAGCAGGAGGCGGCGGTGCTGCGCGACATCACCAGGGCGCGGCGGTAATATCGCGCAACGATACTTCCGCTCCCTTGAGGGCGGGTCGCCAGCGCGCGCAAGCGCACTGGCGGATGGGCGCGAGCTCGATTTCCAATTTTCTCGGCACAGAATCCGGTTGTCGACGCCGGTCACAAAGCGTCGGTGCGCATGCCCGATCGCGAGCTTCTCGCACCCCTGCCCTTCCCCTCAAGGCGGGATCGAGAGCGGCAGCGGCTGAGAAAGATCTTTAGTGATCCGGCGTCGCCTCTGGACGTGCACCGCTTTGTCCGGCTACAGCGCGGGCACCATGCGCGTCGACGCTTTCGATTTCGAGCTACCGAGAGAGCTGATCGCCGACCATCCGGTCGAGCCGCGCGACGCGGCGCGGCTGCTGGTGGTGGAACGCTCTTTGCACGACCGCCGCGTGCTCGACCTGCCGTCGCTGCTGCGCCCGGGCGATCTCCTGGTCGTCAACGACACGCGCGTCATCCCCGCGCGACTCACCGGAAAGCGTGGCGCGGCGCAGGTCGAAGTGACGCTGCACCGCGACCTCGCCGGCGGGCAATGGCGCGCCTTCGCCAGGGGCGCCAAGCGGCTCAAGCAGGGCGACCGTCTCGAATTCGGCGAGGGCTTCGCCGCGGAGGTCACGGGAAAGCACGTGGAAGGCGACCTCACGCTGCGCTTCGACCGCACGGGGGACGCGCTCGATGCCGCGCTCAACCGCTTCGGCAGCATGCCGCTGCCGCCGTACATCAAGCGTCCGGCCGGCGGCGAAGCGCGCGACCGCAGCGATTATCAGACCATCTTCGCCGCCAAGGAGGGCGCCGTCGCCGCACCCACCGCCGGACTGCATTTCACCGACCGTCTGCTGGCCGCGCTTGATGCGGCCGGGATCGCGCGGGCAAGCGTCACGCTGCATGTCGGCGCCGGCACCTTCCTGCCGGTCAGGGCGGGGGACACGCGCGAGCACAAGATGCACGGCGAACGGGGCGTGATCGACGCCGCAACGGCCGAGCGCATCGCCGCGACGCGGGCCGCCGGCGGCCGCATCGTCGCGGTGGGGACGACCAGCCTGCGGCTCCTCGAAAGCGCCGCCGACGCGCAAGGCCGGGTCGCGCCCTTCGCCGGCGAGACCGCGCTCTTCATCACGCCGGGCTACCGCTTCCGCGTCGTCGATCTGCTGTTGACCAATTTCCATCTGCCGCGCTCCACGCTCTTCATGCTGGTCGCTGCTTTCGCGGGGCTTGAGCGGATGAAGACGGCCTATGCTCATGCCGCGGCCGCGGGCTATCGCTTCTTTTCCTACGGCGACGCGAGTTTGCTATATCCGCCGGAATGACGGGGGATTTCGCCTTCTGCCTGCTCGCGCGCGACGGCGCGGCTCGGCGCGGCCGGCTGACGACGGCGCATGGCACGGTGGAGACGCCCGCCTTCATGCCGGTCGGCACCGCGGGCACGGTCAAGGCGATGCGGCCCGAGGACGTGGCCGCGACGGGCACCGAGATCATCCTCGCCAACACCTATCACCTGATGCTGCGGCCGGGCGCCGAGCGCATCGCCGCCCTGGGAGGGCTGAATCGATTCATGAACTGGCCGCGACCGATCCTCACCGACAGCGGCGGCTTCCAGGTCATGTCGCTGGCCAAGCTGCGCGAGATCGACGAGCAGGGCGTCACCTTCCGCTCGCATCTCGACGGCGCGCGCTTCGCGCTCACGCCCGAGCGCTCGATCGAGATCCAGCACCTGCTCGGCTCCGACATCGCCATGGCCTTCGACGAGTGCACGCCGTTTCCCGCCGAAGAGGACGAAGCGCGCCGGTCGATGGAGCTCTCCATGCGCTGGGCGGCGCGCGCCAAATCGGCCTATCGGCCGCGCCCGGGCCATGCGCTGTTCGGCATCGTGCAGGGCGGTATCTATCCGGCGCTGCGCCGGCGCTCGGCGGCGGCGGTGATGGAGATCGGCTTCGACGGCTACGCCGTGGGCGGGCTCGCCGTCGGCGAGGGGCAGGAGCGCATGCTCGCCGTCCTCGACGAGACCATGCTGGCGCTGCCCGCGGATCGCCCGCGCTATCTCATGGGCGTCGGCAAGCCCGCCGACATCATCGGCGCGGTGCGCCGCGGCGTCGACCTCTTCGATTGCGTGCTGCCGACACGCTCGGGACGCACGGCACAGGCCTTCACCCGGCGCGGCATGGTCAATCTGCGCAATGCGCGCCACAGTGCCGATCCCCGCCCGCTCGATCCCGACTGCGCCTGCGGAACCTGCCGGCAATACAGCCGCGCCTATCTCCATCACCTCGTCCGCGCCCGCGAGATCCTCGCGCCGATGCTGTTGACTGCGCACAATCTCCGCTACTATGCGGATCTGATGGCGGATCTGCGCGGCGCCATCGAGCGCGGTCGCCTTGAGGATCTCGGCGCGGGCATCGCGGCCCGACAGGAGGAAGGCGACATTCCGCCGCTCTGAACGATCATGGCGACATCCCTGAAGCAGCTCGGCCGCCGCACCACCCTGCCGGCATCACCGGAGAAGGCGCTGCTGGAGCGAGTGGCGAACCCGCATCCGCGCGAGACTTATGTCGTGCGCTTCACCTGCCCGGAATTCACCGCGCTCTGCCCGGTCACTGGCCAGCCGGACTTCGCCCATCTCGTCATCGACTACGTGCCGCGCCGCTGGCTGGTGGAGAGCAAGTCGCTGAAGCTCTTCCTCGGCGCGTTCCGCAATCACGGCGCGTTCCACGAGGAGTGCACGCTGGCGGTCGCGCAGCGCCTGGTGCGGCTGCTGGCGCCGCGCTGGCTGCGCATCGGCGGCTATTGGTATCCGCGCGGCGGCATGCCGATCGACGTCTTCTACCAGACCGGCGCGCCGCCGCGCAGGCTGTGGCTGCCGGAGCAGGGCGTGCCGCCCTATCGCGGCCGGGGCTAGCGGTGGCGCGGCTATGACCGCTGCGATCAAATCGGCCATCCGGGACGAGGCGCTGCGGCTCGGCTTCGACGCCGTTGGCTTCGCCGCGGCGCGCCTTGCGCCCGAGGCGCGGGCGCATCTGGCCGAGTTCCTGGCGCGGGGATATCACGGCGACATGGGCTGGCTCGCCGCCCGCGCCGATGAGCGCGGCGATCCGCAGGCGCTCTGGCGCGAGGCGCAGAGCGTCGTCATGCTTGGCGTCAATTACGCCCCGGAAGCGGATCCGGTGGCGGTGCTGGCGCAACGCGACCGCGGCGCGGTCTCGGTCTATGCGCAGGGGCAGGATTACCACGACATCGTCAAGGCGCGGCTCAGGGCGCTGGCGCGCTGGATCGACGAGCGCTGGCCCGCCGCGCTCAAGCTCTTCGTCGATACCGCGCCGGTGATGGAAAAGCCGCTCGCGGCGGCAGCGGGACTGGGCTGGCAGGGCAAGCACACGAACCTGGTGTCGCGCGATTTCGGCTCCTGGCTATTTCTCGGCGAGATCTATCTCGCGCTCGCGTTGCCGCCCGATAGGGCGGAGGCGGATCATTGCGGCGCCTGCCGGCGCTGCCTCGATGTCTGCCCGACCGGCGCCTTTCCCGCGCCTTATCGGCTGGAGGCGCGGCGCTGCATCTCCTATCTCACCATCGAGCACAAGGGGCACATCGCTGCCGAGCTGCGGCCGCTCATCGGCAACCGCATCTATGGCTGCGATGACTGCCTCGCCGTCTGCCCCTGGAACAAATTCGCCCGCGCCTGCGCCGAGCCCGGCTTCCGCCCGCGCGAGGCGCTCGCGGCGCCGCTGCTGGCGCCGCTGGCGCGGCTCGACGATGCGGGCTTCCGCGCCCTCTTCAAGGGCTCAGCGGTGAAGCGCATCGGCCGCGACCGCTTTGTGCGCAACGTGCTCATCGCCATCGGCAACAGCGGCGAACGTAGCCTCTCCGCTGCGGTCCAGGCGCTGCTCGAGGACCCCTCCCCACTCGTGCGGGCGATGGCGGTCTGGGCGGTGCGGCGGCTTGCCGATGCCGACACCGCGGCTTCGCTGCGCGCGACATATCTGCAACGGGAGAGCGACGCCGCCGTGCGCGCGGAATGGCAGGCCTGAGGGCTCCGCTAGGCTAATATGTTCA
>JASHRZ010000664.1 GCA_030037055.1 Alphaproteobacteria bacterium | reverse complement strand
ATCAACATGTCCTCGAGCGTCTCCTCAGTCAAAGGCGCGCCCAACCGCTTCGTCTATGGTACCAGCAAGGCGGCAGTGATCGGGCTCACCAAGGCGGTCGCCATCGACTTCGTCAAGCAAGGCATCCGCTGCAACGCCATCTGCCCCGGCACCATTGCCACGCCCTCGCTCGAGGACCGCATCGCCGCGCAAGGCGGGACCCAGGCGGTCCGCGATGCCTTTGTCGCGCGCCAGCCGCTGGGCCGGCTTGGGACTGCCGAGGAGGTCGCCGCGCTCGCGGTCTATCTCGCCGGCGACGAGGCGAGTTTCACCACCGGCGCCATCCATCTGATCGATGGCGGCTGGACGCTCTGAACGCTCTGAACGCGTCATACGGAAGAGGAAGACCCCATGAAGCTGCTTCGTTATGGTCCGCCCGGCCAGGAGAAACCCGGAATGCTCGACCGCGACGGTCGGTTGCGCGACCTCTCCGGCGCGATGAGGGATCTGACCCCCGAGACCTTGTCGCCGGCCTCGCTCGACCGGCTGCGCAAGCTCGACCCGCGCAGCCTTCCCGCCGTCTCCGGCACGCCGCGCCTCGGCCCCTGCGTCGCGCAGGTGCCGAAGCTGGTCTGTGTCGGGCTGAACTATCTCGACCACGCCAAGGAAGCCGGGGCGCAGATCCCGACCGAGCCGGTGCTGTTCCTCAAGGCGATCACGGCGATCTCCGGCCCCAATGACGACGTGGTTCTGCCGAAAGGCGCGCAGAAGGGCGATTGGGAGGTCGAGCTCGGCATCGTCATCGGCATGACGGCGCGCTATGTGAGCGAGGCCGACGCGCTCAAGCACGTCGCGGGCTATTGCATCGTCAACGACGTCTCCGAGCGCAACTTTCAGCTCGAGCGCGGCGGCAACTGGTCGAAGGGCAAGAGCGCCGACACCTTCTGTCCGCTGGGACCCTGGCTGGTAACCGCCGACGAGGTGCCGGACCCGCAGGCGCTCGAGCTCTCCTGCGAAGTCAACGGTCAGCGCATGCAGCACGGCTCGACCCGGGACATGATCTTCACCTGCGCCAGAATCGTCAGCTACATCAGCGAGTTCATGACCCTGATGCCGGGCGACGTCATCCCGACCGGGACGCCGGCCGGCGTCGGGCTCGGGATGAAGCCGCCGCGCTTCCTCAAGCCCGGCGACGTCATGCGCCTGGCGGTCACCGGGCTTGGCGAGCAGCGCCAGAAGGTGGTCGCTTGGGGCTGAGGCGGTCCCGACCCGGCTTTCGCCGGGCTTGGCAAGGAGCGCGTCCTGCGGTTACGCTCCGATGACGGGAACGGGACCGAAAGCTGGGATCGGCCAAAGCTTGCAACGGCGCCCCAAAGAGGGCAAAAGGCCGCAGTGTGGGGGGGAAGCATGAACCTCGAAGACACGCTCAGGACGTATCGGCTTTTTTCCGGGTCCTACGATCTGGTCTTCGGCCCGGTGTTCCATCCCGGACGCAAGGAGGCCGTGCGCATCGCCAATGACCGGCCGGGCCAGCGCATTCTCGAGGTCGGCGTCGGCACCGGCTTGTCGCTGCCGCATTTCCGCCGCGACGCCCGCGTCACCGGCATCGACGTCTCGGCCGAGATGCTGGCAAAGGCGCGCCGGCGCGTCGAGCGGGGCAAGCTCAAGCAGGTCGAGGCGCTGCAAGTCATGGATGCCGAGCGCATGAGCTTTGCGGACGACGCCTTCGATGCCGTGCTAGCCCTCTACGTCGCCTCCGTGGTGCCCGACCCGGCGCGCCTTGCCGCGGAGATGCGCCGCGTCTGCAAGCCCGGCGGCACGATCGTGATCGTCAATCATTTCACCAGCGAGAACCCGGTCATGCGCTTCATCGAGAAGCGTCTGGCGCCGCTCGCCGGCAAGATCGGCTTTCACGCCGATTTCCCCCTCGACCGATTCCTCGCCACGAGCGGACTCGTCGTGCGGGAGACGCGGCCGAGCAATCTTTTCGGCTACTGGAAGCTGCTGCGCTGCGTCAACGCCAAGCCGGTGTAGTACACCGTCTCTGACAGCTGATTCACAGGCTTTCTACGTCGTCGTGCCCGGGCCGGCCGAAGGCCAAGACCTAGCCATCCGCATGGTGCAACGAGCGCGCTGTGCGACGCGTTGCGCGGATCATCACGCCCGCGCATGAGCAGGGGGAACATGAAGTACCCGAATCCACGCGCTGGCGCGCGTAGCTCCTGATCGCTCTTACGAGCGATGGGAGCGACCGCATTGCGGTCGCTGCCTGTCCCCGCTACACGCGGAAGGGACATCGGTGCGCTGATGGTTCCGGCTGAACGGTGAGGTGTTTTTCCGTCGTACGATCTTTCCGCCATCGGCACTCACCTCACCCGCTCGCTGCGCTCGCGCCCGCAAGCGCGGACGGAGAGGGCTATTGGCGACTGCGTCCAGCTGATTGGGATTTGCGCTAGCCTCGCGGCGCGACGCCCTGGAGGCGGTCGAGGTGCCAGCCCTGGAAGAGCTGCACGCCGAGCGCCTGGCCGAACTTCACTGCCTCCGGCCGGCCGCAGCGCGCGAAGATGATGCGCTCGGCGCCGCAGTCGCGTATCGCCTGATAGAGCGCGCGTGTCCGGGGTTCCTCGAGCTGCAGCAGCGCGTCGTCCCAGATCAGCTTCACCAGATCGAGCTTCAGCGGCTGGAAGTTGATGCAGGGAAAGGCCTGGAAGCTGACGCCGTCGAGGCAGCGCAGATATCCGCGCTGCTTCACCAGATCGGCGATCGCGAAATAGGCGGCGAGATCCGCCCAGAGATCGCCGAGCTGGATCTCGAGGATGGTTCGGCCGCGCCATCCGCTCGCCCGCTCATTGTCGAATTTGAGGAATTCCGGGGATTGCAGCGTCGACAGGTTGATGTTGAGGCTAAGCGGACGCGAATTGCCGAATTGCTCCCAGGCGAGCCGCATCAGCATGTGCTTGTCGAGCCAGCGGGTGAGGTACTGGAAGAGCTGCCGGTCCTTGGCCAGGTTGACGTCCGGCGAGATCGCCGCGCTCAGGCGGTCGATCGAGATGAAGAGCTCGTCGAACTTCGCCACCGGCTTGCGGCCCTCCTGCAATGCCCATACTGTCTGGCGACGCACCATCTGCGAGAGATCGATCGCCGAGAGCGCGTCGAGCAGCCCGGCGAGCCGCTGCTCCATCGGCTTGGCCAGCGGGCGCCGCACTGCCCTGAGGCGCTGCCTCGCCTCCGTGTCGCGGATTCCCCGGATCAGCGACAGGAACTGCGGATAGCCGATCTCGAGATCGAACACCGAGTAAAACTGCGCCTGCGCGTCCTGACGCGCCAGCTTGTCGTCGTTGAAGAGATAGCGCAGCGCCTCGATGGCGTGGTCGATGGCGCGCGCGGTGATGCCCTTGCAGACGACGACGATGTCGCTGCTGCGCAGGACGAAGAGGCGGCCGGAAAATTGGTCGACCATCTCCATCAGCATATTCGTCGCGATCTTCAGGTGCTTGTCGTGGCGATGGGCGCGATCGAGGCGGGAGAGGTGGAAGCACAGCGCGCGATGGCCGGCGCGCCCGTCGGCGAGCTGCTCGACATAGGCGAGCAGCATGTCCTCGGTCGGCACGCTCGGCGCGATGGGACGCGGCGGCGGTACCGGCGCGGCGGCGCCCGCCTCTTCCGGCACGACCTGCCGGTCATCCCCCATGCGCGGCGGCGCTGCCGAGGAGGTAGGTGATCTTGGTCTTGAGTTCCTGCGGCGAGATCGGTTTGACGATGTAGCCGTGCACGCCGGCCTTCTTGGCGGCGACCACCGATTCGAGATCCGCCCTGCCAGTGAGCATGAGGAAGGGGAGCTTCGGCTGGTTGGCGTGAACCTGCTTGAACAGGTCCATGCCGGACATGCCGGGCATGTTCCAGTCGCAGATCACGATGTCGACGCCCTCGGGGGCGGCCGCGAGCCGCTCGAGCGCTTGCTCGCCGCCCCCCGCCTCGACGATGCGGTCGACCCGCATGCGCTTGAGCATCCGGCAAACCAGCATGCGCATCGCCTCGTCGTCGTCGACGACCAGGACGTTGAGACCATCGAGACTCGTGGCGCCTTCCATGGATCCCTCTCCGGGTGATGCGAAGCCCCGCGGCGACATTAGATCGAAACAGCGGTTAACTTTCCGCAAAGAGCCGCGTTGGGCCTAGCGCGCGGCCGCTTTCTTTGCGCCGCTGCGTCCGCCCACCAGCACCTCGCAGCTGGTGGTGCCGACGTTGCGGAAGAAATAGTCCTCTTTGGGTTTCGCCAAATGCCGGGGATCGCGCAGATTGAGCCCGGTACCCTTGGCCACGTCGAGCAGCGCGCTGCCGTCTTTGCCGGTGAAGCGGGCGACGAGATCGCCGGGATGCAGCGGCCCGAACTGGTTCAAGGAGCAGGCGCGGCTCAAGCCGTCGTCGCGCACGCCCACCTCCCAATAGGGCGCCTTCGAGGTCAGCACGACCTCGCTGGCATGGGCCGCCCCGGCGGCGGCCACCGCCGCGGCCAGGAGCAGGAGACGCCGTTTCGCCATCGCCCCCGAGCCTAGGGGGCCATGGTAAAGGAAAGGTTAGAACCGCTCGAGGTCGAAGCTCATCACCGTGCCGCCGCCCGTGACCCCTGCCAGCAGCCCCGGCGCTGCCGGCAGCACCTGTTCGGCATAGCAGCGCGCGGTGAGGAGCTTGGCCTCGTTGAACCCGGCGTCGCCTTCGCCCGCGGCCAGCAGCCTCTCGGCCGCGAGCGCGCTTTTCGCCATCAGCCAGCCCGCGCTCACAGTGCCCATCAGTTTCAGGTAAGGCATGGCGCCCGCCAGACTCCGCGGCGCGTCGCGGTCGGCATGCTCGACCATCCAGCCCGTGGCGCGCTCGAGCGCGTCGAGCCCGGCGGCAAGCGGCGCGCGCAGCGCCGCGATGTCGTCACCCGGCCGGCGGGCGAGCGAAGCGTCGAGGCTGCGCATCTCGGCGATGAGCGC